>NZ_CP102081.1:0-300000 GCF_024582695.1 Mycoplasma sp. 1578d | reverse complement strand
GCGATGAAACTAATTGATCGATTTGGTTCGACAACTCTTTTAAACAATGCTGTTTTTCTTTATTTTTAGTAGTATTTATTAAATTAAAAAAACGAACTCGATAATTTTGTTTTTGGTTCAATAATTGTTGTTTTAAATCTAATTCTCTAATCCGGTCTTCTTGATTGGAAATGATTTTGTTCCAAAAAACTAAAGGATCTTGGTCTTGAAATTGAATCTCGTTTAAATGATTAATATAAAAATCAAAAACAAGTTTTTGAACTTTGTCAAGAGATGCCAATTTTTCTACTAATCCTTTATCTTTTGCTTTTCAATGTTCTTTGGCTTGATTATATGAATTTTGAATTAATTCTTTTTGTCTTTGATCAATGTTAATGTATGGAGAGTAGATTTTAAATAAACTTTCACTTTCCAGAAAGTTTCCATACGCTGTTGATTGATTCATATTTTCTTTTGAATGAATTGTAAATAAAGTTGTCCCTAAGCCAGCCGATGTTGCTGGCACTAATAATAAACTCGAATATAAAAAAGATGTTTTGAATTTTTTGTTCTTGTTTTTTATCATACTTCTCCTTAATACTTATTAATTAATGTAATTTAAATTTAATGTTAAAGAATCCGTCATCTCCGATGGCGTCATAGAAAGCTTTGGTTCCAGGTCCCCGATCTTTACCGGAAATTTCTTCCTTCATTACAATATTAGGATCAGCACTTCATAGACGTGATCCACCATTACGTGCCACTTCATTCAACGAACTAAACGATAATCCATCAAGGTCTCTATATTTAATTTGTTTCATTATGTGAGTAAATAAACCATCATCGCTTGCGGTCGATTGGTTTGATCATCCTTTTGAACTTCTTTTAAAGAAAAAGACGCGTCTTAAAACTTCTGAATTTCCAAGTGTTATATTTTGTGGTTTATTAGTAAAATTCTTTTCAAAACGAATTAGAGGTTGTCAACAAATTACCATCAACACCCTTTCGCCGCCATCTTTATTCATTGGTATTCCAATGATAAAAGGTAAGAATAATAAGTTTTTGTCTTTATCGTTACTTTCGTTGTATTTGTATTGATATTTCTCTTCTCATTTGTATGTTGATCTATCTTTTCAACCGATAATACCATTCACATAATTATCGGTATTTTGATGTTTAAGACCTGTGTCTGACACAAAGTTAGGATTTAATGTTTTTCAGTATATTTTGTTGCCATATTGACTGAAAGTTTGATATGGTTTAGTTAGTTTAACCTTAATCCTAAATTCAGGTGAAGAGTTTGAAGTTGCAGACTTTGGAGCATTGATGTCTTCATCTATTTTTTCAGTATAAAATTCTGTATTATCATTAATCGCTTTAACTAAAGAATATTTGTTAAAAGCACTGAATAAACGAGATGGGGCTTGAAGATTATTCCATCCAGCTTCTTCAGCGGTAAATAGAGGTTTTTGTAAACTCTCTGAATCTTTAATATTTTCTTTTGTAATCATAAAAGTATCTAATGTCTTAAATGATATTCCAACATTTTCAAACTTAATTCCAAAACTATTAACACTTGCGAAGGCACTATTTTCTTCAGTAAGCGAACTTGGTTTTTCATATTTAAAATAAAGATTAATAAATCCTTTTTTAATTCTTGGCTCAGCAGTGAAACGGGGATTGACATATTTTGCATCAGTTTCGTTAGCTGATTTATAAATAAAAACTTTTATATTTTCAGTATTAAATATTGAATCAGACTCTTTAAGGATGTTAAATTTTTCAAACAAGTTACCTAATTTAGCTGATTCATTATTTTTGAAGTGCGAAGTTATATTCTTAGCTTTATAATTAGTTCCGTTAATATTGATTGTCTCTTCAACAATACTTGAATCTTCAAGTGCATCTCTGAATTTTTCTAATGTAGTACTTTCTTTAGCAACAATTTTTTCAAAGTTAGCTTTATCATCTTCTTTTTGAGTTAGAAAATCAAAGAATAAATTAGTATTTTTTGACTCTTTAGTTCATTCAAATAATTTATGAGCCAAATTAAATCCATTAGTAATTGAGTTATAAATCTCTACATCACTAGCACTATCTTTTGAAAGATCATTTAATTCATTTACACTTTTTAGCGATGGCTTGGCTACTTTGTTATATTCTTTTTTTACAGCATTAAATTTATCTGTTTCAGTTTCGTGACTTGATTTTGTTTGTTCTGAAGATGTGATGTATTTTAAGATATTATCGATATTTGCTCGGCCTTCAAAATCTTTGGTTCCTTTGATGAATTTAGTTAACACTTTTTGTAAAGTATCTTGGTTTGACTTTGAATTTTCAAAGACTAAATCAACCAATTTTTGTTTTGCTTTTGCTAAAGCAAGGACAATATTCTTGTATGCATTAAAGTATGTATTTCTTTGATTAGTAATATCTTCTGGTGTTGAATTAATGAACGAAACATTATCTTCGCTTGTTTCATTTTTTATACTATTTTGATTTTTTTCTGTTACCGAATTAACTTCAGAAAGAAACGAATCGATTTTAGATTTTAATTCCGCAGTTTCAGAATTTGTTTCTTTAAGAAACTTGCGAATGTTAATAGAATTCGAATCTTCAGTTAATTGATCCTTAACCCTATTCAAGTTACTTCACTTAATTAAAATTGAAGGAATCGATTTAATTGAAATAAAATTAGAATAATAATTAGCAAATTCATTTGCTACACTAGCAAGTGTGTGAATTGGTTCGTCTTGATTAAATGTTTTGAGCCAAGCTTTAATTTCATCATCACTTTGATTGATTTTTCAAGCATAATCCTGAGCATTTGTATGAAAATTATCTAATAAATAACTTGGATTAGCAGCATTTGAAAATTGATTTAATTCACTTTGACTAATTCCGCTTACTTCAAGAATAAACTTTTTATCTACTTGCTTGTTTGACGAATCATTTAAGAAAGTATAAAATTGGTTAAATTTTTCCTTATATGAATTGTAACGATTTGCTTCTCATTTAAAAATTGCTAATAATTGATCAGTGTATTTGTCTTGAGCTTTAACTAAATTCTCATTAAATGACTCTAATCTTTGTGGATTAGAAATATCTATGCTTTTAATTAAATCTAATCCAATGTTTTGAAAATCCTTTAACATTACAGAATCCTTGGTATTAGCAAAATTATTGGCAATAAATTCCCTTAATTTTAAATTCTTTTGATAAGCTGTTCTGGCTTTAGATTCTTGAGCATGAAAGATTAAATCTAACGTACCATTGTTGGTATTATAAACCTCACTTGATGCTCTTAATTTTTCTGCTTCATCATGGTTTTGATCATGTAAAACTTTTAAAGCTTGATCAATCTTGCTTTCCAGATTTGTATATAAGGTTTGAATATTTAAAGGCTCATAATCAGGGTTTGAAGCAATCTTATTTTTATATGATTGTAAATATTGATCAGCTTTATAAATATTAGCTTGGAGGATTTTTGAATTAATCAAAGCAATAGCATATGAATGATTCGAAATCCCATTAACGTATTTTTCTAATAATAATTCATAACTTTCTTTAGTTTCAAGATTTGGATTTTCTTTCAAATCTTGAAAGGCTTGATTGAGTATCTTTTTAAGTGGAATTTTAGCTTGCTCACTTAGAAAATCTTGGTCACCTGGATTTGAATTAAATGCATCCAATTGAGAAATCTTTTCAGCTACTGATTGAGCTAAATCTACACGAGTAATATATGTATCTAAAAGTAAAATATTATTCTCGATTTCTTTGTTGTTTTTATTGTTAAAGTAATATGTTTGACCTTTAGCGATTTGCTCATTAAGTTTGCTTAATGAATCTTGAACATTTTCGTCATTTGAAAAATTATTCATGTCTTGAATCTTTGCTTTTGCTTGATTAATAAGATTGCCAATTTCCATATATTGATCAAAGAAAAGATCAAACTCGGCAACATTTGAATTAATATTAATTAACTCATTCACACTTTTGGCATTTGCCATTAATTGTGCTTGAGAGTGGTAAAAGTCATCTAATTTTGCCTTTAATTCTAAATATTGTGAATTAATTTGATTATTTTCACTAATTTTTGCAATTTGTTTAAATTTCAATCCTTGATTATTGTTTTTATAAATTAAATTAAATGCATCTTTACGAGCTATATATAAACGGTATGTGTTTTTAGTTTCATTAATTAAAGTTGGATAAAGGACTGTATCAATATCAGTGGAATTATCTTGTTCTCTCGGAACACTCTTAATAATTGCTTGACTAAGATCTTGACTATCTTGAGCAAATCCATAATTAAAGGTTTGCGAATCTTTATATGCATAATTAGAGTATGTATGATCAGACGAGACCTTGCTGTAAATGTTGATTTTATCAATTTGAAGAGTCATTAATTTGTTTAATGAAGCAAGAGAATTTTCAACATTTAAAAGTTTATCTTGACTAATTGGTTCAGTATTTAAGTTAGTAATTAAATGCTCATAATATGCTTGAAGCTTAGTTTTAGCATCAGGAATCTTGTCATATTCACTGGAAATACTATTTTTTGCATTTTTAACTTGTTGATATACTTGGTCAAATTTATTGAATAGATTTATTTTGCCTTCAAGTTCTTTTTCTTTTGAACTTATTTGTGAAGGCATTAATGCTAAGTAATTATTTGAATAATTATTATAAAAACTTGAAATTAAATCAATGATTAATTTCTTTCCAGCTTGATCAGAAGAAATACTATTATTATTTGCGTTAACCAATTTTTTGGCTTGATCTGTAACTATTGCAAGTTTTTTGAGATCTTCATCTTTTAATCAAATATTTAATAATTCTTGATCAATATTGCTTAATTCATTTTTAGAATTAATTTGCTTGCTTTTACTTACAAGTTCATGTAATTTTGTATTAATTTGATTTTTTAGATTTGAATCAATTTTTGAGTTTAATAAATCAAGTTGTTTATTTATTGAATCTTTATATTGGTTGATTTTTAGTTCTTGACTTAAACGAACTTGATCAATTGAAACATTATCAAAATAAAAATCTCTCAACTCGTTTCTCAATGCAATAATACTCTGTGGACTTTGATTATAAAAATCGCTTGAATAATATGTTTTTTCTTTAAGTTTAAATAACAAAGCATTTTTAAATTTTTGTGAATTAGTGTTTAAATAATCAAAAATAACTTTTAATTCAATAATTAGTGCATTTAAAGCTAATATTTTTTGAGAATCTTGATTAATTTTTGCCAATTCTCATCTTTGTTGATATTGCTCAACTTTATTTTTAATAGCATTATTCCAATTAGTTATTAAATCTTTCCAAGCATTAGAATAATTGTTTTTAACATCATCTGAATAAGAGTTAAATTGTGCAAGTTGAATATTTAACTCATTTGAGGAATTAATAAAATGATCTTTGGAATATGCAAGTTCAAGTTGATTAAGCTTATCTTGTAATTGTTGAGTTGAAGTGATATTTTTCCCGTTTTGATCACGATTGTTTTTTAGGGTTTCAAACTGAGCAAAAATTTCATTTGTATATTTAGGATTGTTTAACCCATTAACTTTTTCAAGTTGATTATATTTTGATTTTAAACTTTCTTTTAGTGACTCAACATCGTCTCATTGTTTTTGAATTGTTTGTTTATTTGCCGTTTCTCTTTTGATATAAAAATCAATTTCATCACGTAACATCAATAAGTTTGCATTGGTTGCATAAAATTTTGATATTTTCTCTTTGTAATCATCAATTTGATCGTCAAAAATTTGAATTGCACTGTCAAAAATAACGTGATTGCGTTCACTGAGTAAATAAACTTTTTCTAATGATTTAAGCTTGTTTTCTGCTTCGAGGCGTTCAGGAACTTTTGCTAATTCATTAGTTAAAATTTGATTTTTCAATTCAATCACTTGAGCAGAATCGCCAAAATTAATCAAACTATTAATTGGTTCGTTTAATTCCCCAGAAATTGGTTTATTAATTATTGAATTAACTAAACTAGCATAGGTAATTGGATTTTCACTTTGATTAATACTTTCTAATTTATCAGCACTTGCTTTGAGTGCTTGGGCTAAGGGCAAATAATTTTTTAGAATGTTTGTTAATTCATCTACTTGATCTTTAGTTTTATCATAGTTGTTAATTAAGCTATTAGTTTGAAATTCAATTCCCTCGATTGAAGCATTTATTTGTTTGTAAGGGCTTGCGTTTTGTAATTGAGAATTGCTAATTTTGTTTAGCTGAATTTCTTGATTTATTTTCTTTAAAAACGCAATTGAAATATTCAATGATAATTTTTGGTATTCATCATTTACTTCTTTTAATTTAGTTTGGATTTGTGTTTTATCAAATTTAGAATCAGATAAATTGGCTATATATGTTTCTAAACTATTGTCTAGTGTCTTTGCTTTTTCAAATTCTGCTTGGGGTTTAAATGAAGAATAGTCTTTATCTTGATTATTGGCTACTAACTCTTTTAATCGATTGTGTTTTAACTCTAAATTTTTTGCAGAATTTAATGATTGCATTAAGGTTTTAACTTTCTCAATAAGATCATTTCTTTTTTCGTTAGTTAAGTTAAATTTAGATAATTCTTGCTGGTATGAGTTAAGTTTTTCAATCATTTTTAATTGCATACGAGTCGGAGATCCACCTAAAGAATAAGGAAGAAAAACCTTATTAATTTCTTTAAAATTATCTTTTAAGAATTCTCCACTGTAATATTCGACTTGCTTATCTTTGTAATTTGAAATCGCTTGGTTTAATTGAGCAAATAAATCATTTAAATTATCTGCGTTCGTTGTTTGTTTTAAAGCATCAAGTATTCTACTTTTAATTTGTACAAGTTCAAGAGTAAATTCTTTTAAATAATCTTGCTCTAACTTCTTATCTTTTGAAGATGCTAATAATTGATCCGCAATTCATACTTGTTCTTCAATATCTTTGAAAATTTGAGCAGTTTCTTGAATATTTTCAAGTTGATTTAGTATTTTTGCTAACTCTTCTTGTTTTTGGGTTGAAGATAAACTAGGATTTTTAGACACAATTTTAGATTGTTTTTGTAATTCGTCAACTAGATTAACAATCTGATTTCCAAATTGAGAAACAATATTTGAGTTTTCATCAGCAAAAACATTAAAAACTTGTTCTTTGGTTTGAACGTGTTTTAGTAAAACATTGGAAAGTTCCTTGCTAATATTGGTTTTTGCATATTCTTCTCGATACTGTTTGATCAAAATTTGCATTTCTTCTCTCATAGGAATTGTCTTTTTTGAAATAAATCCAAGAGCTTGAGAATTTAGAAAATTAAGTTTATTTTTAATTTTAGAATCAATATCATTATTATCCTGAAGAATCGAAAGCGAAAAATCATATCAATTCTTTAATTCAACACGATTGATTTTTCTGAATTTGTTAATTTGGGTTCTTAAACTATTATTTAACTGCTT
This sequence comes from Mycoplasma sp. 1578d, assembly GCF_024582695.1. NCBI lineage: Bacteria > Bacillati > Mycoplasmatota > Mollicutes > Mycoplasmatales > Mycoplasmataceae > Mycoplasma > Mycoplasma sp. 1578d. Next base: position 292,561 of record NZ_CP102081.1, on the reverse strand, counting down.
GACTGAAGGATTTGAATTAAGTAAATTTGAAATATTCAAAGACATTTGAGAAAGAATTTTCTTATCTACATTAAGTCCTTTATCAAGACATTCTAAAACTTGATCGTTTAATTTATTAATCGAGTTTTTAAATAACGAAGTTAAAATAACATTATCATTAATGTCATTGTAAAGTTTGTTAAGTTTAATTAAATATTCATCTATATTCTTAAGGTCTGAATCAAAAATATCCTTTAATTTTAAATTAAAGGCTTGAGCCGTTGCTTGATCGAGACTTTTGATACTCAAATTTTGATTAATTTTATTTTGAATAGTTTTATTTAAATTTTCAATGTTTTTCGCTGCTCTAATTAAATTAATTGTACGAGAAATACTATTTAAAATATCAATATTGCTATTCTTAGGTTCACTTAAAATCTTTTTAGCTTGTAAATTAAGTAATTTTTGTACCTTTTCGTTCGAACAAGATGATTTTAAATTTTCCAAACTTAAGGATAAAGTTTGCTTGAGTCTATTAATATCTGGTGAAGCTTTGATTAAAATGTCTAATTGATTATTAACTAAATCATTTAAATAATCAATTTCTAAAATTTTATCAATAGCCAAACTTGGGGCTGGGTTTACAGCAATATTTTTGTAATTATCAATTTGTTGAAGAAAATTATCAATGATTGAACGATCAATATCTAAATCATTTAATTCATTTTCAACTCTAATCACATTTTCTAAGAATTTATTAAGTGATTGATTCTCTTGTTCTTTAATTTGAGAAAGCTTATCGACCATTTGATCATAAACTTTTTCATACTCATTTATTGCATCACGTGAATATGTAGGTTGGGCTAATAAATTTAAAACTTGATCAATAGTTGAAAGAAGAGCACTTTTTTCCTGAGTGCTAAATTTAGTTGAATTATTTTTAATAAGTTCTTCATGACTAGTTCAAATTTTGGTTTCTAATCCAATTAAAAATTCATTTCCCTGAGAAATTAGTGGATCCAGTACTTGAAAAAATGAATTAAGAGTGCTTAATTTGTTACTTTGGAAAGAAATTTGACCAATCACTTTATTTCTTAAAGTTGAAACCGATTCTTGAAAATCTTCGTCTTTAACCAGTGAACAATATTGATCAACTAAATTTCTAACTTTGTCAAGATCAGTTTCTATACTCAAAAGTGTTTTTAGAGTTTCTTTTTTAAGTTTGTTTCTTTGTTCAAGCATTGAGATAATGCTAGCGTCTTGATTTTCTAAAAGCTGATTTGCATAATCAACTTCTGAAGATAGATTTTGAATTTTGTCGTTATTTTGTTTCTTTTGTGAAAGTAATTTTAATGCATTTGAAGTCTTAATTACTTGATTTTTGAGCTCCATAAAATAATAAGTTTGCTTAATCGGAGCTCTGTAAGAGCTGTGTAATGAGGACAATACACCAACAGATACCAAACTAGCACCTGCAGTTACCCCTGTTGTCGCACTTAAGTAAGCGAGTACTTTTTTTGGATTTTTCACAATACACCTCAAAGTTATTTTTATGAGTTTTCGATGATTTTTAGGTAAATTAATAAAAATAGTTTATTAATTTTTATCAATTTAGATACAAGATCAAAAATTTATAAAATCTAACGTTAGAGAATTATTTTCAAAAATAAGAACAATTTAAGAACAAAAAATAAATTTTAACAGAAATTTGAGCTTTTTAAAAAAGAACTTACTTTTTAAGTAAGTTCTGTAATTATTTTAATATTTTTTCTAATAAATTATTTTACTTATGATATTTAATATTGTGTCTAATGGTAAAAGAGCGATAAATTTGTTCAACCAACATGACACGAAATAATTGATGAGGAAAGGTCATTTTAGAAAAACAAATTTTATTTTTAAATTTTTCTTCCTTTACTCCATTGGATCCGCCTATAACAAACGTGATATTATCTGTGTCTAAAAAATAATCTCCGAATTCTTCTGAGCTAACTTGTTCGCCTTGTAAAGAAAGATAAATTACTTGGGAATTCTTGGGTATTTTTTCTAAGATTAATTCTGTTTCCTTTTTAATTTTCTGATTAATATTGTCCAATTTTTGTTCTTTGATTTGAATTAGATTAATCTTAGCAAAAAAGGAAATTTTCTTAACATAATCATTATATAGAGATTGAAATTCTTTACTTAAAGTTCCCACAGCAATAATATTAATTTTCATTATTTCTTACCATAAATTGTTTGAATATGAAACATAAGCATTTGAATATCGGCCGGATTAATCCCGCTAATACGTGAAGCTTGTCCAATAGTTAATGGACGAATTTGCTCAAGCTTTTGACGTGCTTCGCTAGCCAGATTTTGAACTTTTGTATAATCAATATCGCTTGGAATTTTAAAATTATCTAACTTGCTAATTTTATGAGCATGTGATTCTTGTTTTTTAATATATCCATCTAGTCTAACTTTAGTAGTTAATTCAGAAATATATGGAAAATCACCCAAAATTAAACTTGGGTCCACATCAGGGCGAGCAATTACTTTAAGTAAAGAAACTCCATTTAAAATTCCATATTTTGTTGCTACTGGATCTTTAGATGAAATAAATTCTTTGCTCAATTGTTGAATTTTCTGATCAATCAAATTGTATTTATCCACAATTTTCTTATATGTTTCATCAGAAATTAACCCAACTTCATTTCCGTGTTTAGCTAATCTTAAATCAGGATTATCATTTCTAAGTAATAAACGATATTCAGCACGAGATGTGAGCATACGATATGGTTCTTTAGTGCCTTTTGTCACTAAATCATCAATTAAAACCCCAATATATGCTTCAGAACGAGATAAAATTAATTGGCCTTTATTTTCAAGACTTAAAGCTGCATTAATTCCAGCGATAAGTCCTTGGCAAGCTGCTTCTTCATATCCACTAGTTCCATTAATTTGTCCCGCAGTATATAGACCTTTAATAACTTTAGTTTCAAGTGAAGGTAAAAGTTGAAGTGGATTAATTGCATCATATTCAATGGCGTATCCTCATTTTTGGATTCGAGCATTTTCTAATCCAGGAACTGAACGAATCATTTGATCTTGAACATCAATTGGAAGAGAAGTGCTAAGTCCATTAACATAAATAATGGTTCCATCAGCAGTTTCTGGCTCAAAGAAAATTTGATGACGTTCTTTGTCTGGAAAGCGCATAATTTTATCTTCAACACTTGGACAATATCTTGGCCCAACTCCCTCAATTAATCCTGAATACATTGCTGAACGATGAATGTTATCACGAATGATTTGATGAGTTTTTTCAGTGGTATAAGTTAAATAACAAGATACTTGTTTATCAAGTTTAACATTTGAACGGTTTGAAAAATGAAGTTGCGAGTCATCAAGTTGTTCTTTTTCGACTTTTGAAAAATCAATTGAATCTGCATATACTCGACACGGAGTTCCGGTTTTAAGTCTTTGAAGTTCAAAACCAAGTTGTTCCATTGATTTACTTAATTTTGGAGTTGTTTTTAAATTATCTGGACCAGAAATTTTTATCTCTTCTCCACGTAATATACGTGAATTCATATAAGTTCCAGTGGTAACAATTCCTTTTAGTCCTTTGATATTGCCTTGATTTTCAAGTTTAATTCCAATAAATTCTTTATCCTCGTTAACTAATATTTCAATTGCAGTATCTTCAATAATATCTAAATTTGCATGTGCTTCAGCGGCTTGTAAGATTAAGCTAGAATATTTATCTTTATCAATTTGAGCACGAATGGCACGTACAGCTGGTCCTTTGGATTCATTGAGCATTTTGATTTGAATCATGGCTAAATCGCTAAAATAACCTTGCACTCCACCTAATGCGTCAATTTCACGAGTGATAATTCCTTTGGCTGGTCCACCGATTGAAGGATTGCAAGGCATCATAGCAATTCGAGTTTTATCAAAAATAATGAGTGCAGTTTTATGACCCTTATTTGCAGAGGCAAAGGCCGCTTCAACTCCAGCGTGCCCTCCACCAACAACAATAATTTCGTATTCTTTTTCTTTGTCAAATGTCATATTATTTCTATTTTAACAAAAAACAGTCTTAATGAGGCTTAAATAACTCCAATATTTCAAACTAATTTTTAGCTTGTTTATTGTATAATAAAATGACATGAAGAATAAGGTAGCAATCGCTTGTGAAATTTGTCGCAGAAAAAACTATATTACCACAAAAAGCAATGGAAATGATAAACGGGTTATATTAAAAAAATTCTGTCCCCCATGCAAAGAACACACATTCCACAAAGAAGAGGTATAAACAATGAATAAACTTTTTACTGATGAAGAAATTGAAATTAAACCACCTAAACATAAAAGATATTTTTTCCGAAAAATTGTCAAAGAAATCAAGCGAGTTAAATGACCTTCTAATAAAACTAATGTTTCTTCATTTATTAAAATATTGATTTTTACCTTAATTATTATGGCTTTTGTGTTTCTAGTGTCGTTTGTCTTTACACAAATTTGGGCATCAAATAATTTAATCTAAAGGAGTTAGCATGCAAAAATTTAACTGATATATGATTTCAACCATCACCGGAAAAGAGGATGTGGTTGTTGAAGCATTAAAAAACAGAATTATTGCTGAAGAAGTGGCTCATAATTTCGATTCAACTGCTACCCAAGATGGTGCTTTTAAAATTTTTAAAAAACCAACTTTAACCCATAAAGAACTAGAAAAAAAGCTTAATGGTGAAATTTACAAAATCAAATGAGTTAACATGTATCCGGGTTATATTTTCATTAAAATGGACATGACTGATAAAGCATGATACGTAATCAGAAATACTCAATACGTAACTGGATTAGTTGGATCATCTGGAAAAGGAGCTAAACCAACTCCTGTGACTCAAAGAGAAATTAAAAAGTCACTCATTAAAGAAAAAGAAGCTCTTGAACGTTTTGAAACTGATAAAAACTATTTTGCTCTTAAAGAGGGTGATGTCGTGGTTTTTGAAAATACAGCTTACAAAGGAACTGAAGGAACCATCAAAAGTATTAGTGCTGACTCAAATCTTGTTGAAGTAATTGTGGAAACATTTGGACAAAACGTAATTGTTGAAACTAATATTGAAAACGTTCGTCCGTACAATAATAGTGATAATTAAAAAACACTTGCTGGTGTTTTTTTCTTTGCTCTTATAAAATTGCTTTAATCTTTTTAAGAAATTTTCTATTTATTCGCTTAAGTTTGCATTTAGTAAATCATCCAATCGAATTATCCAGATTAAATTCAGTATTAATTTTAAGTAAACTAGTAAGATGATTATAGCTAACAATTCAGCGAACTAATGTTTGTGAATTTCTTTGATTATGGCTTGAAGATATGATTAATAAAAATTGTTCATTTTGAAATTGATAATTAATTTTTTGAATATGTTCAATTTGATATTTTTTATTAATAGCTTGATTGGGTAAAAACAAATTACTTTGAATAAGTTGGACTTGCTCTAAATTAACTTTGATTTTTTTGGTGATGAAAAAATTTTTCGCAAAATGTTCTTTCATTTTGAAGAGTTTGAGATTCAGTAAGTTATTATTTTGTTTATAACGAGCAAAAATTTCAAGTAGCAATAACATCATGGAAATGTTGCTAAATCTAAACTGATTATTATATTCGCATAAATAAGTATCGTTGATAAATCCAAAAATTAAATCTCTATCACTGGTATAAGAACTCGTTTCAAGCGGAACAAAATTAAATGAACGAATTAATTCAATTAAAATTTGTGGACAATCATCGGGCACTAGAATCTTTTTATAAAGTTGTTTTCTTCAATTTAAAACTTCGTTTCTAATAAATAAATATGCAATTTGATATTGATTTAAAAGAATAAATTTATTCTTTTGTTTAATAAAAACCTTTAATTGGTTATTTCTTGAAATTAAAAAGATTCCTTCATAACTTAAAAAGTTGTCAAAGATAAAAAATCTTTTAAAGATTGATCTTGTTGTTGAATTATAATAACTGAATAAATATGAATTACTTGATATTTTGAATTTAATTTTCGAATCTCTTAATAAAGTTTTAATAAACTTAGATTCACTTCGATTTTCGACTAAAACCACACTTTTAAACTGTTCACGTTGAAAAAATGAGCTGATTTGAATTGAAAATTTTTTCGATTGATTCAAAAGCAATAGTTTCTCAAGGTTAATGTAAACTGGAATATCATCAAAACCAAAATTAATAAATTCAACATCATTACAAAAATGATCAATTAATTTTTGTTGCTCTTTAATAGTCAAAACTAAGTTGTTATGATAAATTGAGACATAATCCTTTTGTGCCTGATTGCTATGATGAAAAATTAAAAAGCTCATATCAATATTAGAAAAATTTAATGTATGAATCATATTAGGAGTAATTTCTTGATTATCAAAAACAAAAACATTACATTTTTTAGCTGTAAGATATGAAATTACTCTAGATCTAATATTTTGCTCAATATTTGAATCAAAATATAAAGCAACATTTGCTGATGTTTTTTCAATAAGAAAAAGTTCATAAAACGCTTTAGTTAAATACACAATTGTGTAGTAATTGAGATTGTTATACCCATATAATGAATGGGAAAGAAATTCAATTCCTAAAATACTTGCTTTTGGAGGATTAAAAAATCCTTTCATTTCCACAAGGTTCTTAACATCAGAATTTAAAACAGAAAGTTGTAAATTTTCGTTTTTGTACAATTCTTTTCAGAGTTGAATTTGTTTTAATTCTTTTTCCATAGCTTCAATTATACTCATAAAGATAAAGTATTTTTCGTTTATCTTCAAAATTCGCAGATAAAAAATCTATTTTTTTATATTTTTTCAAATTTGTTTATTAAAATAATACATATAAAAATTCATAGAGATAAGAAATAATGGAAACTTTTAAAATTAATCAGAATTTAAAACGAAAAATTAAACAAATAGCAATTGGTTTAATTTCATTCACATCAATAATTTCTATTTCAATTACAGCAATAGTTTATAAACAAAGACACCCATTTCAACCAGCTTTTTGAAATTATAAATCTTATATCAGTGAGGCTAATATGCAAATTATTGATCAATCTTTCGAATATAAAGAATTTGATGAAGTTTCAGAATTTTCGCGTGCAATTATTAATAATAAAACATATGTCGGAATTGGAAGTGATTTTCAAGTTGCTAGTTTGATTAAGAAAGATTTATTACAAAAAATAGATTTTAATAAGTTGCTAAATTTGGACAAACCAATTCAAAATGAGCAAGAATTAAAAACAATTTTACAAACTATATACACCCCAAGTACCTGACAACATTTGACTTCATATGACGAAGCTCTTAAGTATGATGAAAATAACCAACCATTCCAAACTCCTCGTCATTTGTGAGAATACATGGTTCCTTACTATATTCAAGATGTTGTAATTGGAATTAATCCAACTAAAATTAAAGAAAAAAGCGAGCTTTTTGATACTTCAGAACAAATTGACCAATTATTAGAAAAAAATAGACAAAGATTGCTTCAAAAAGATAAAAAGAATTATTCAAAATATTCATTTTTCAACATTTTTAACACCTTGTTCAATAATGGTTTTGAGCATTTAACCATTACAGATGCAACTAGAAATAATGTGCTTTTTGGTTCATCTTATTGACCTAATTCTAGCAATTTTGAACAAGATAATAAGCAATTATATGGTGAACCAGTCACTCAAGAAAATTATCAAACACTTATTAATAATTTTGCTGATTTAATTAAGAATTCAACTGGATTTAGATTTGAAAATTCGCAACATGTTAGTTTAAATCCAGATGGACTTAAACTATTAACTAATTTAATCTTACCTATTAAAAAAGGTGCAAATACTGATGCTGCTTTAATGTTTAATGGTGATGCTTTAGATGCTTGATATTCAAGTGATAATAGCGAAGATATCCCTGATGGAACAATTCGTATCATTCGGCCAGAAGATAATTTAACTTTAATTGATGGCTTGATTATTTCTAAATCTATTCAAAAAGACCATGCTGACCCAATTTATCAAGTGTTAAGAAAAACTTTTTATCCAAATTTAGAGCAAATAAGCATTCAATATAATCAATTAAAAGTTAATAATTTAGATCAATTTGATCCTAAAATTAAACAACAAGCTTCCATTAATGTAATTTTGCAATACTATAAAGAATACTTGCAAAACATTTTCCAAGATCAAAATAACACAAACACTAAAGAACAAATCATCAATCATTTAGTAGAAATTTATCGACAAACTCTTTATAATGATGATAATTTTTATAACTTTAAAGATCTATATGCTAAATACTTATCCAATGTTAATGACACAGAAAAACAAATGCTAATCAATGTGCTTAATCTTTACAATAATCGAAATGAAATCAAAAATACTTATCAACCAAATGCTCCTTTAAATGAATATTTAGATCCACTTATTTATGCGGTTTCATTCATTAATTTTTCTGAAAAGAGATATCGAGAACAAATTTTAGAGATTAAATATCCTAATTTAGAAAATTTTGATTTTATCAATTACACCCCAAGTAAAGAGGTTGAATTTGAATTAGTAAAACGTAATTATTTTGTTCAAGATGATAACACAATCGATCAAAAGGCAATAGAAATTTTAACTGTTAAGGACAATTGAAAACAGGCTCAAATTCATCATAAAGGACTAAATCCGGTTTCGGATCAATTACGAACTTTTATTGATGATTATTACTATAAAAAAGTTAAAAATTAATCCCTTAAGGGATTATTTTATTGTATAATTTAATTGATTTTTCAACATTTTAGAAAAAGGGAGGATTTAAATGGCAAACATTAAATCTAAGATTAAAAGCATTGCAAAAATGGAAGCAGCTAGAGTTAAAAACTCAGCTATGAAATCAAGAGTTAAAACTGCTATTCGTAAAGCACGTGAAGCTGTTTTAGCTAATGAGCCAAAAGCTAATGAATTAGTTGCTAAAGCTCACTCTGTAATTGCAAAAGCTGTATCTAAAGGTGTTTTTCACGCTAACAAAGGTGCGAGAAAACATTCACGTTTAGATGAATTTGTTAACAAAACAAAACAACAATAATGTACTTAGGTACATTTTTTATTGCGATTTTTGAGCTTAAAAATTTGATATAATAAATAGCACTATGAACAAAGTAATGCTTTTAGGTCGGATTAGTTCTGCTATTTTTTACGGCAAAACTATGAATCGAGTTGATCACGCTCGCTTTTGAATTGCTGTATCAAATAAAGGACAGTCAAGCGATTTTGTCCCAATCATTTGTTGAAATCAAACTGCATCTTTTGTTCGTGATTATTTAACTAAAGGTTCTTTAATATATATTGAAGGAGAAATAATTCCAGTTAAATATTTTGCCGAATACAAACAAAATATTAATAGTGCTTTTGTAATCCAAGTTCAAAATCTCAAAGCTTTTTCATTTAAAGATCAAAATTCAATACGACCAATCTTTTTAAATGTTGATGTTGTCGATCCGCAATTGCACGACTTTTTTGACCTTCATTTGCAAAATAATCAAGCTGATAGCCAACCTTTTATTATTCCAAATGGCAAAAATTAGAAAGGAAAATATGGATTTAGTTGTTTATATTGTTTTTGGAGTTTTGTTTTTTCTTTTGGGAATTTTATTTATTTTTTATTACAAAATTTCTTCGCTCAGAGCTTTAAGAGCTTTTAAAGAAAAACAATTAAAACAATTCAGAGAAAACCATCCTGACAAAAAGCATTTTCGCTACGAGAATACTGGTTTATATATTCCTTCTTGAGACCGTTTAAAATTTAATTCACCTATTTTCTTTTCAATTACTTCGTTTATTATTAGCGTCTCGCTTTTTATAAAAATCATTACAAATTACTCGTAAAAGTGGAAATTATTCCATTTTTTTTTTTTTTTTGCAAAAGAAGGTGCAAATATGGCCAATTTTAGCAATTATTAAATATAATTAGAATTGAAATTAAAATAGAAAGGAAAAAATGACTAATTCACTTAGTAATTTCTTTGATAAGTTCAAGTCGATCTTTTCAAAGAAAAAAGAAAACAAGAATTTAGACAATAGTGGAAATAGTAATTTAAGAAAAACACTTGGTAAAATTTCTGGTGCATTCATGTTACCTATTTCCATTATGGCTATTTCTGGTCTTTGGCTCGGTGTTGGGGCTGCTATAGCAGGTAATGCCGGTGATTACGAAGGTTGGAAAAAATTTGGATTATTTATTCAAAATTTAGGTGATCCAATTTTTTCATTATTACCATTATTATTCGCCGCTGCTTTTGTTATAGCATTTACTGATGAAGCCGGAGTTGGTGTCTTTGCGACTATTATTGGTTTTGGTGTATTCCTAGCAATTCAGTCTGTTTTCATTACTCCAGTTGACACACCAGTTACACAATTATTCGAAAACAAAGAATATAATGTCTACACATTGCAAATAGCAACTCAAGGTAGCGAATCTAAAACCTTTGAGGTTTTATTCAAAGATGGTTCTGTTTACCCAATTGATTCATTAGGAAAAGTACAAAACACTGCTTTAATGATTGATAAAACTCCTGTTACTGCAACAGTTGCTGAAGGAGGTAAATTAAACTTCTTCTATAAAGGAGTAGAGGTATCTTCTGCCTTAAAAACAAATGAAGGGTTTAAAGTTCTATTTGGTGGAGCTGGAAGAGATCCACAAGCAATTAAAAGTGCTATAGGATCAACAATGGGATTTAGATCGCTACAAACTTCTGTTTTTGGTGGTTTAGCTGTTGGGCTTTTGGTACAAAACCTTTACAATAGATTCCACACCATTTCATTCCATCCAATTTTCTCGTTCTTTGCAGGTAAAAGATTTGTTGCTGTTATCAGCGTTCCAGCCTGTGCCTTGCTTGCTTTTGTCTTCTTAATCTTTTGACCATGAGTTGGTTTTGGATTAAGTGTATTCGGAAACTCGCTTGGAAAAGTACCTTACGGTTTTGAGTCATTAATTTTTGGTGTTATAGAAAGAAGTTTAGTTCCGTTCGGACTTCACCACGCTTTCTATTCACCACTCTGATACTCAGATGCTGGAGGTAATTTAAACTTTAGTCTTAACGAATGACTTAAAGGGCTTGAAACTCAAAGTCCAGGAATTCGTGACATGATTAAAACGGATAAAGCATTCGAAAACTTAAATGCATTAATTACAGCCGTTGCTGCAGAACCAAACAAATTTGTTGGTGATTCAACAATGTCTGTTAACATTATTAAGTTCTCATTTAATAATGTAGTTTATCCAATTTGAGACGGAAAAGGAATTGTTAATAGTGCTCCAACTCCGCTTTTTGACTTTATGTCCAAAGCACTTGGAATTAAAGCAGGAAGATTCTTAGATGGTAAATTCTCGTTTATGATCTTAGGACTTCCAGCTGCTGCAGCTGCAATGATTTTTGCTGCTCCTAAAGAAAATAGAAAAGTAGCTATTAGTGCCGTAGTGCCTAGTGCGGTTACAACTCTTTTAACAGGAGTTACTGAACCAATCGAATTTACATTCTTATTCTTATCACCATTCTTGTTCTGAGGATTCCATGCATTCTTCTGTGGACTTTCATTTATGTTAGCAAATCTACTTAGTGTGCACATTCCTCAAGTATTCTCGGGTGGATTCCTTGACTTGATCATTTATGGAATGGTACCAGTTCAAAAAGGAACTAACTTCTACTGAATTTTTGTAGTTGGATTAGCTTATATCCCAATTTACTTTGGATTCTTCTACTGATGAATCAAACACAAAGATCTTAAAACTCCTGGTAGGGGAGAAACAGTAAAATTATTCACTAAAGCTGATTACCAAAAAAGTAAAGATGCTCAAAAAGGAATGGCTGAAATCGATCCACAAGTTTTAGGAATTGTTGAAGCTTTTGGAGGACTTGATAACATTACAGCGTTTAATAACTGTGCTTCAAGATTGAGATATGACGTTAAAGATTCATCAATTGTTGATGAAGCAAAACTCAAACAATATGGAGCTGTGGCTATTAAACGTGAAGGACAAAAACAAGTCCAAGCTATTTTTGGGCCTGTTGCCGAACAATTAAATATTAAGATTAGAAATTCACGCGATGCAATTGCAAAGCTAAAAATGGAAGAATTAAAAATGATGAGTAAAAAAGCTATGGAAATCCATATGGAAACTCATCCTGAAGCTCAAGAACACCTTCCATTACTTGAAACTCCTGTAACTGTTAACTCAGTGGCTAATGGAAAAGTAATGGACATAACCCAACTTAAAGACGGTGTCTTTTCAGAAAAATTAATGGGTGATGGATACATTGTTAAATTCTCAGATGAGAAAATTGGAAAAGTGTACGCACCAGTTGACGGAAAAATGAACGTTGTCTTTGATACAAAACACGCTTATGGCATTGAAACTGAAGAAGGAGTAAGAATCTTAATCCACATTGGAGTTGATACTGTCAACTTAAAAGGACAAGGATTTGAAAGCTTTGTTAAAGTTGGAGATGTGGTTAAAAAAGGTGATTTACTCGCTCAAGTTGATTTAAAACTTCTTAAAGAAAATAACTTAGACAGTTCAGTTATTGTAGTTGTATTAAACGAAAGCAAACATAAAACAATTGAATTCAAAGAATTAAATAAAGAGGTTTCTACACAAGATTCAATCTTAAATGTTAGATAATTTAATTAAATAAACAAACAAAAACGAACTCAAATGAGTTCGTTTTTCTATTTTTGAATTTCTTCTTTTGTTCCGCCTTCAGCGAAAAATTTTGTATATTCTAAATAAAGTCCATTCCCTGTTTCAGAAGATCTATGTTTTGGATCATCAGGATTAAAAGTGTTTGGTGCGTTTTCTAAATCTGCTTTGATTGTTTCAAAGTTTTTTTTAAAAAACTCAATTGAATTCTGTGAAGCTTTTCTTTCAGGAATAGGAGTTTCGGAATAAGCTATTTCAAAACGATGATCTCCTACTAAATCATAGATAGAATATGTTTTGTTGCTCTTAAATAAAAAGTTTTTAACATAATCGCTAGTCTTTTCAGTATCTTGATGTTCAAAATTAACTGTTATTTTTAATTCAGGATCATAGTTGTGTGATTTGATAAATTTAAAAATTTTAATTAAACTATCAATAAACTTAGTTTGACCTTGTTGTTTATTAGAATGTTCTCTTGTATCAAAAGAAATATCAATAGTAAGATTTTTGTTTTCTATTGTTGAATTTTTTGAAGAACCTGAAGAATTTGTGATCGGATCGCTTTTTAAACCATCTTTTTTAACAGGTTCAGAAACTTCTCCACTCTCAGTTCTAGGTTCTTTTTTTATAGGTTGATTATCTGAAGCTCCTGGATTTTTAGTTTCATCAGGTTTTTGATCTTTAATTGGAGGAGTTTGTTTAGAAGGATTTGGTTTTTCAATATCGGTATTTGGAGTTACTGGTTTGTTTTCAGTTTTTGGTGGATTTTTTTGTGGATCTGGTTGGGGATTTTGCACACTATTTTCTTGTTTTGAACAAGCAACCGACACAAAACCAGCAGTTAATGAGCTCAAAAGCAATAAACTTGATAACAATTTCTTTTTCATTTTGGACCTCTTTAAATTATGCTAATAATTTAAATTATATTAAATTAGTGGTTTTAGTCAATCAAATATAAATTTTTCAAATTTATTATTTTTTGAATTAAATTCTGATGATTGGCTTAAATCTAATGATCGATAATCATAATTATCAAAAATTCTTGAAATTTGTTTCACAGCATCACCACAGAAAATATCCATGTTTTCATATTGTGAATATAAGCTTCGATTGTCCATATTAGTTGAACCACTTCAAGCAATTTGTTCGTCAACAAGTCCCATTTTCGAGTGCATGAAAACATGATTATAAATTTTAATTACTAATCCGTATTCTTCAAGATTTGATAATTCAGAAAGAGAAATTTTATGCACTCACTTATTATCAGGAAGACCGGGAAAATAAATTGTAACTTTAACTCCACTTTTAAGAGCTAAAATAATGGCAGTTTTTAGAGATTCGGAAATAGCAAAATATGGGGTTGCAATTTTAATACTCTTTTTGGCGTTGCTAATTAATTTAATTCAATAATATTCAACCACAGAATAATTTAAATTTGGTGAATCACTTACTTGAATAATGTCATTTTTATAAAGGGAGATATCATTAGTTTCTTGGTATAAACTATCTTGCAAATTCTCAATTTCTTTACCCGAAACAATTTTTCAAAACTTAGCAAAATGAAGGTTGTATTTATTAATAATTGGTCCAGTTAGTTTGTAATTAATATCAACTCAGTGAGCATATTTTTTCGATAATGAAGCATACTCATCAGAAATGTTGTTTCCACCAGTAAATACGCATTCTGAATCAATGATAAATAGTTTTTCGTGGTTTCGCATAAAACTATTTGAATTAACTAATGGATAATAAATCTTGCCCAAAATTTGAAATTCTAGTCCTTTACTTTTGAGTCTTTTAATCCGTCTTTTTGGGAATAAAGTAACTCCAAAATCATCTAAAATTCATTTAATTTTAACTTTTTGTTTGAGTTTTTGGATAATGATTTTTTCTAATTGATCAAATATTTCTGAACTTTTGATAATGTACGAAACAATATAAATACTTTTTTTAGCTTCTCTTAAAGATTGAAAAAGTTTTTCATAAAAATGATATCCCTCATCAAAAAACTCAATATGACCTGGAAGCGAAAAATTATTATCTAACTTTTCAAGATGAAAAAGCTCCTTTGGATAACGGTGTAATGGTTTTATTATTTTATTTTCTTGATAATAACTAATTTGAAACTTAGCTTCTTTATCAATTTTTCGCTCATTTTTATTTTTAAAAATTAATCCAAACACCAAAAACAACAAATGCCCAGCAATTGGGAAAAATAAAACAAAGTAAATTCAACTTAATTTAGCTCCGGTCGGTCTTCTTTGAGTATATATAATAAACACAAGCAATACATTAAGGATATAAACCAATGCAACTCATAAATAAAAATATAAATGATTAACACGGTAGATTAAATATACTAAAACACTGATAAAACCGGCAAATAAACAAAAGAAAAATATAAAAAACAAAATTCTCGAAAAGTTAAAGCTAAGTTTTTTCATACTAAAATTTTACAATATTCTCTATATTGTAAAAGCTGGTAAATGTTCCAATAAGTACAAAAATCAGAAAAAATTAAGCACGATTGTGCTTAATTTTTGGTTTTCTTGAAATAATAATCAGCAATTAGGCTCCGAAGTTGATCATCAATTGGTTTTATCGCTACCCGATCAACTCCATCATTTGGTTTGATATCATAAATTTTAATGGCATTATGATCAATTTTATCAATATAATCAGCAAAATAATTGCGACGAATAAATTCATAATCTGTATTTAAAACCGGATCATAATTAATAAAATCATAATTTTGAAGATTTTTTCATTTTTCTGATATTTGATCTGATAATTCATCCGAAGAAATATTTACAAGTGCAAGTTTTCAAGCCATTATATTAATTAAAAACTCTTCAAGATTTTCTGGTGATTTTTTAACTTCATCATCCAAGCTTTCAGTTTTACTTCATGCTTCAAACTCATTAATTAATATATTAATCAAAATATCAAATTGAGAAGAATTGCTTAATTGCGATTTAAGGATATTTAATAATTCTTCTGGTTGTTCATTTTTTTGATAAAAATCAAAAACTTTTTGAGACAATGAAGCAAATTGTTCCTTAAATTGAGTAGTTAAGTATTCTTGAATTAATTGTGGATATGGATTAATATAAAAGTCAGGATTTTCCTTTTTACCTGAATTATAGAATCTATTGAACTTATCGATGTTTTTAGGTTCTGATAAGTCAATATGATTGTAAATATTTTCAATAAATGATTCTAAGTTTTTTGAAACATATTCACTTGGCTCTTTGAAATAATTTTCAAAA
Organism: Mycoplasma sp. 1578d; assembly: GCF_024582695.1. Classification (NCBI taxonomy): domain Bacteria; kingdom Bacillati; phylum Mycoplasmatota; class Mollicutes; order Mycoplasmatales; family Mycoplasmataceae; genus Mycoplasma; species Mycoplasma sp. 1578d. The sequence continues at coordinate 276,584 of NZ_CP102081.1, read as the reverse complement.
TAAACTTGTTGAAGATTTTTTCAATAATTAGCAATTACTTTTTCTTGCAATAAATGAATTTTCTTTTGGGTAATTAAATCTAAAAATTGTGGATCATCTTTTTCTAAAGAATTGATTGTTTGGCCAATATTAGGAATCTCTTGATAAATGTTATTTCTGACATTTTTAATTATCTCTTGTGCTGATGTTTCGGAAATTTTCGATGAAATAACTAATCCATCAACTAAAAGCAAGTTTCCTTTTGGACGCACAATTCGCACATTTCCGTCTTCAACCCCATCTATATTATCAGATCCATAATATGAATCAATGGCATCTCCATTGTACATAATTGCTGCATTTGTTTTAAGATTTGGGTGAATTAAATTATTGACAATTGTTAACCCGTCACCTAAAAAATTAATATGTTCAGTATTGCCAACTCGATAACCTGTATTGTCTTGGATTAAGTCAACAAAGGAATCGATTAACTTAGCATAAGTTAAGTGAGTTACTGCTCCTGAATGTTTATTGATTCGTTGATCTCCATCTTCTTTAGGAGCAGCTCAATAAGTTGATCCATAAACCATATTATCACGATTTGAATCTGTGATATTTCAGTATTTAAAATTATTTTGACTGAGAATTTTTAAAATACTCGACATATCATACAAATTATCTTTATATTCTTGCTCATATTTTGAAAAATCAATTTCTCCATCTTCATTTGCATTTTCGGGTTTAATTCGATTTTTTGCAACGTTATATGCAACAACAGAATCTTGCATGTAATAAGGGAAGAAGTATTCCCATAAGTGAATTTGCTGACTTTCAGGTGTATTTGAATTATTTAAGTATTCATCATAACTTAAAATATGTTCTCACACAATTGGATGAATAATTAGTTTTAAATATTGTTCAGTGCGTTTTTTATTATTTTTTAAACTAGGATCATTAAATAATCTTGAATAATCAATTTTAGCAAGACGTTTATTTTTAATTAATCCTGCTGCTTGAAAATCACTACCAATCCCAGCAATTGCCTTATTATCAATTAATGAACGAGTAAATTCTTGAAGCGAATCAAATTCTTTATATTCAAATTTTTCACCAATTTCCTTGATATTATGGCTTGACATATAAGATTTATAGTTATAAAAACTTGGTTTGAAATTGTTGTTGTGTTTAAAGTAGGCAATGGCTCCTAATGCTCCAAATATACCCAAAGGAATACTTGAAAATAAAATTCTTTTAAATAATTTAATTTTCATCAATTATTTTCCTTTTTTCACCTTTGATACTGTGTAAATGATATTTCCAGTAATTACAATGAATAAAATAATTGTTCCAAGCACTAATCCTCAAGGTTTAAATTCACCTTCATACATTTTAGTTCCAAGAGTTGAAACATTAGAAACTACGTGAGTGATAATATAATCATCAAAACTTAAAACTACAGACACTACAACAATTAAAATAATTGAAGGAACCATGTACATAAAGTAAGTTTTTAGTCAAGCAAAAAACTTATTGTAACCTAAATCTTGTGCAGCTTCATATAAGTTATTATTAAACTTTTCGCTCCGTGGAATAGCAAGCGAAAGCCCATACGGTAAAATCATAACAGTATGAGCAACAATCACTCTAACTAGTCCTTCTCTTTCAACTCCGATAATCCCGAAAAATAATCCAAAGACTAGTACTAACCCTAAAGCAGTGACGTTATCAGGATTAACAAGCGGAATTTTTGAAGTTGAATTGACAAAAGATTTAATTAATTTATTTTTTTGACGGTATAAAGCATAAGCACTAACAATTGATAAAACAACAACTAAAAAAGAAACGATAATAGCGATTAATAAAGTATTAACAAAAGCTACATCTCTACGTTCATCAAAAAGAGTTTTTCAATTTTCAGCAGTATATCCAACTCAAACTGAGTTATATTGACCTTTGATGGTCTTGTTAAAACTAAAGATAGCTCCACACAGCAATGGTGTGTACATGCAAAAAAGAATTAAATATACATAAAAACGTTTAACAAATGCAACAAACTTACTCATATTTAGCTCCTTTTTTGAAAAAGAAGATCATTCTTGGCACAATTAACACAAAAGCATAAATTGACATGAAAATTCCACTAACCACAATAACTAACGCTGATCCTGACGAAAGATTAAAGGCATTTCCTGGGTTAATTTTTTCATTAATTGCATCTCCAATAAGCTGTAATTGTGATGAATTAGGAAGTAATTTTCTTGACACGATAAAGGTAGTAGCACTAGCAAGGAAAATGATTGCAAATCCACTTAAAATAGCTTTAGTTCCGTAAGGAATAATTACTCTGAAAAAAGTTTGTAAAGTATTATTTCCTAAATCACTACTTGCTTCAACAATGTTTTTAGGCATATCTCTAAACACAGTATATAAAGGCATAATCATTAAGGGAAGGTTTAAATAAACTAATCCAATGATAATAAATCAAAGTGAGTTAAGCGAATTAATATCTGAAGCAAAAATGAGTTGAAATAAACTTCTCAGTGCATAAATCCGAGCAATTGTAAAAATAATTAGTGGCGATACAATTAAACTAATTGCATAGGTTCTAAATAAAGTTGATTTACTTATAGCTACAAAATATGCGTATGGAAGCGCAATAATTAAACAAATAATTGAAGAAATAATTCCAACAATTAAGCTCCGCACAATAATGTTTCAAGTATGTGGGCTTTTGGTAAATTCTCAATTATCAAAACTAGGCCCATTGTTAGCAAAAGCTTTAGATAAGATTAAAATCATCGGTAAAACAATCAATAATAAAGCTATTAGAAAATAAGGAATTAACAAGGATGTTTTTTTGTCAAATCTCTCAAATAATTTAAAAATCATTTCGATTATAATCTCACTTACTATCTTTTTTCATTAAATGAATTGAATCAATAGTTCAACTTAAATAAACAGTTTGTCCTTGTTCAAATTTATCAGCTGTTTCAACATAAATTTTATTTTTTTCCTTAGTTTCTACAGTGATGTAGTAATAACTTCCACGATAAGTAATATGTGAAATTTTCCCGATAATTTTATCTTTTGGATTTTTAGTTTCTAATGTAATATTAATATCTTCTGGACGAATTAATGCATCAAGAGTTTGTTCTTCTTTAAAATCTCTTTTTTTATGAATGGTTTTAAAAACTTTACCAAGGACACTAACTTTATCTTCATCAACAAAATTAGCATCAAAAACATTTGAATCTCCAATAAATTTAGCTACTCAAATATTAGCTGGATAGTCATAAATAATTTTAGGAGTGTCATATTGTTCAATTCTCCCATCCCGCATAACAGCAACACGATCCGAAAGCTCAAGAGCTTCATCTTGATCATGAGTAACAAAGACAAAGGTAATACCAAGCTCTCGTTGAATACTTCTTAAAAGTACTTGCATTTTTTGTCTAATTTTAGCATCTAAAGCTGATAGCGGTTCATCTAAAAGTAAAATTTCAGGCTCAAGCACAAGTGAGCGTGCAAGAGCAACACGTTGCTTCATCCCTCCAGATAGTTGGGAAATTGCTTTTTCTTCATTTCCTTTAAGTCCAACAACTTCAAGAATTTTACTGATTTTATTTTCAAGTTCTTGACGTGTCATTTTACGTTTAAAGTATTTGTTTTCAAAATTTAAGCGTTTTTGTTGCACATAGCTTTCTCAATATGAATAAGTAAAATCAGAATCATCAAGTCAATCTTGAATTTTTTTTCACTTTTTAGTTCCTAGAATTAAAGTTTCAAGCTCGTGCTCGTACTCTAATTGTAATTGATCAAGTTTTTGCATTTTTTCTTGTGCAATTTTAGTTCATTTTTGAGTTTTTTGTTTTAAAAGCTCAATATACTTTTCATTGATGGTTTCTTTAGGAACTTTTTTAAGTTTAAGCCCAAATGCAACATTTCCTCATACGTTTAAATGTGGAAATAAGGCATAATCTTGAAAAATAGTCGATAAGTTTCGTTTGTGTGGTGGAAGATCTTTAATATCAAGTCCATTGAATTTAACTTCTCCACGTGTAGCTCATTCAAAACCGCCAAGAAGGCGTAAAATTGTAGTTTTACCACTTCCACTTGGTCCGAGTAAAGTCACAAATTCACCTTTTTTAATTTTTAAATTAACTTCTTGTAAAACGGTTTTTTCATCATATTCTTTAACAACATCAATTAATTCCACAATGTTGTCACTTTTAGTACGATTTCTAGTCTTAAAATCGCCATTTATCTGTGGCGAGTGTTCATTATTTGTTTCCATTTATTATTATTTTTCCTTTCTATTGTTCGAATTAATTAAACAATAGGGGAGACAGTATCAAAAATATCGTCACTGTATTGAATAATGACAAATCTTAATTGAGGATATTGCAAACAACAAAAATTTATTAACACAAATTTTGTTAATAATTTGATAATAAATTTAATTGAGTTTTTCATAAAATAAATTTTATAAAAAAGATTTAAAAATGTTTGAAAAAATACTCATTTCTAAATGTGTTTTTTGTGCTAATTTATATTCCGAAATAAACATAGATAAATTGCCAATTTAGCTATATTTTGATATAATAAAACATAATTTAGATAAGGGAGAAAGTATGCTTAAAATGTTCAAGTTATTACCATTAAAAATCAAGTTACTATTTTTCTATGGTATTTGTAGCATTTTAATTAATATTATTGGAACTATGATTATTCCGATTTTTCTTGCTCAATTTCTTGCCATTCTAACTCAAAGCGGAAAAAGTGGAGAATTCATCGTAAAACTGTTCAATACAACGATAATGCACAACTCAAGTCAAAGCGTTCTCTTAACTCAATTAACCGCTATAACATTAACTATTATCATTTTAACGGTATTAGCTAATATTGTGGCGGTTTTAATTACAACTTGAGCTGGTGAGCAAGCTTCAATGTTTTATCGCAATGCATTATTCCGAAAGTACCAGAAATTAAGTTTGAAAGATATTTCAAACTTAACTAAAGAAAGTTTAATAAACCGGATTTCAAATGACATTGCTCAATATTGAGACTTTTTAATTAGTGCAACCAGTGCATTAATTAAAGCTCCTTTATTTATTATTATTGGTTTAATCTTTGCACTTTTAACTGATTTAGAAATGTCTTCAGTAATTATTATTGCTATCCCGATTAATGCAGCCATTTTAATTTTTATTTTTATTAAAAGCAGTAAATTAATATCTAAAAACAGAGTTAATTTAGATAACATTACTAAAGATGTTAGCGAAACAATCAATGGTGCACGGGTAATTAAAGTGTACAATCTACAAAACAAGCAAAGAACTAAATTTGACTTATCAAATAATCGTTGATACAATGTCGAAAGCAAAGTTTGAAAATATATTTCAATTGGAACCCCTGCTTTTTTTGTAATTATTAACGCCTTAATAGGGCTAATTTATCTAATTGGCGGATACAGACTTTTAGAATTAAATAATAAACAAGATGAAATTCCTAACTTAATTGCTAAAATTAATATTTTTGTTGAATATGAAGTATTAATTTCGCTTGGAATTATTGTTTTTGCACAATTCTTCGGAACAATGGTTAAAGCTAAAGTTTCAGCAAAACGTTATTTTGAAATTCACGATCATCATCATATTGATTTATTTGTCCAAAATGGACATAAAATTGATCCAAATAATTTAACTCTTGCATTTGAAAATGTTAATTTTAAATATTTTGCTACTTCTAAAGAGTATGCAATTGAAGATATTAGTTTCGAAATTCCATGACAAGAAACTTTTGGAATTATCGGACCAACTGGTTCAGGAAAAAGTACTATTGCTAATTTAATTGTTAATAATATGCACCTTAAAGAAGGGAAAGTAACTTTATCTAATTTCCCAATTAATCAAATTAATACTAAGGATCTGCATAAAAATGTGGGAATTGTGTACCAAGAAGCCTTGCTTTATACTGGTACTATTCGTGAAAATTTATTATTTGCTAAACCAAATGCAACTATTCAAGAAATTGATACTGCATTGAAAGCATCGTGTGCTGCTGAATTTGTTTATGGATTTGATAAAGGGCTTGATCACGAAATTGTTCAAGGTGGAAAAAACCTTTCAGGGGGGCAAAAACAACGCCTTTCAATTGCTCGTACTTTATTATTAAATCCTAAAGTACTTATTTTGGATGATTCAACTTCAGCACTAGATAACATCACCACTAAAAACCTTATTGAAAATATTAAAAAATATTATCAATGTACTACTATTATTATTTCGCAAAAAATTAATTCAATTAAACATGCTGATGAAATTATCGTCCTTGAAAAAGGTAAAATTATTGGCAAAGGGACTCATGATCAATTACTTGAATCATGTAATTGATATAATCAAGTATTTTTAAACCAAACCATGCATTAAAAGGAGCTAATAGATAATGTCAAGTAAGAAAAAAATCAGCGACATTGATAAGTACTATGATAGTTCCTTTTCAATGTTAAAAACGTTAAAGACGATCTTTCACTATCTTAAAGCTGAAAAAAAGCGTTTGATATTAGGGAATATTTTCGCTTTTTTCAATGCCGTGTTTTATGTTTCGGGGAGTGCTTTAATTGGAATTATTGTTCAAAAGTTTTTTGAACCTTATGCCAAAGGTGAACTAAAATTAGAAGATTTTAATTGAACTTCCTTTTCACTTTACTTATGTGCATTGGCGGCCGCTTTTATTATCTACGGTGTCCTTCGTTATATTGAAAGTTATTTATATATTCGGGTTTGCTATGGACTTGGAACTAAGCTTCGTGCACAAATTATGTACAAACTCTCCAAAACACCAATTAAATATTATGATCAACAGCAAGCTGGAAATCTCATATCAATTATCATAAATGATATTAATAGTGTTAATGATACTTTGTTTCAAATTACCACGCAATTATTTACTAACTTTTGAAACATTCTCTTAAGCATTATTGCCATGCTCTTTGTTTCTTCAGTGCTCACAATTATTGTAGTTCCTGTATCATTATTTCTCTTTTTTGTCTCATTTATTGTGGTGGGAAAATCACAAAGATACTTTGTAGCTAATCAAAATGCATTCGGAAAAATGAATGGATACGTAGAAGAAATGCTCACTAATACAAAAGTAACTAATTCATTTGATCGTCAAGAACAAGTTTATAAAGGTCTTAAACAAATTACAAAAGAAATCCGTAATATTGCCTTTAAAGGTGATACATCAGCTCGCTTTTTTGAGGTGTGATTTCAATTAGTTTCAAACCTGTTAGTTTTAGTAATTTCAGCAATAGCAGCTATTTTCTTTGTCAATGAAATTAGCGTATATGGAATTGCTGGATTTGGATCTAATTCAGATGGAACTGCATCTGCAGCCTTGATTGTTACTTTTGTGTCGCTAAATTGAAACTTTATTACTCCATTTAACGGAATTTTAAACATTGTCTTCTCACTTCAAGTTGGAACAGCATCATCAAATCGGGTATTCAAATTAAGTGAACTTAATTTTAAACCGCGTGAACCAGAAAATATTGAAATTGATAATATTAAAGGTGAAGTTGAGTTTAAAAATGTTTATTTTAAATATTTAGATAATTCATCAACCTATCAACTTAAGAATGCTTCATTTAAAGTTAAACCTGGTCAAGTTGTTGCTTTTGTTGGACCAACTGGAGCTGGAAAAACTACCATTATCAACTTATTAAGCAAGTTTTACGACTACAATGAAGGATCAATTTTAATCGATGGTAATGAATTACGTAATATTAAAACTAACATGTTACGCGAACATATGACAGTTGTGCTCCAGGATTCATTCCTATTTAATGAAACTATTTATGATAATTTAACGCTCGGAAATCATAACGTTTCTAGAGAACAAGTAATTCAAGCAGCTAAATTAACTAATATTCATCACTTTATTATGACTCTTCCTAATGATTATGATACAGTGGTAGAAAATAATGGTCAAAATATCTCTCAAGGTGAGCGTCAACTTATTTCGCTCACTCGGGCAATTTTAAGTAATAAAAATCTGCTCATTTTAGATGAAGCGACCTCAAGCATTGACTCACGAACTGAAATTATTGTTCAAAACTCAATTCGTCATTTAACCGAAAATAAAACCTCTTTTATTATCGCTCACCGTTTATCAACCATTAAAAATGCTGATGTAATTATGGTAGTTAATAATGGTGAAATTATTGAAAGCGGCAATCATGAGCAATTACTTGCTAAAAAAGGCTTTTATTTTAATTTATACCATTCCCAATACAAGTAAAATTACATATAAAACATCCTTTTGCAAGGATGTTTTATATTATTTTTCTTAAAGAATAATGTGTACTTTAATCACACCTAAAGAGTCATAATCGTACTGAATATCCACATTTTGCAGACCTTCTGGTGTTTCAGGGGTATTTTCAACTTTAGTAACCACGGCTTTTTTAGTGCTATTAATTTTATCTATATTAGCAGCTGAGCCAAAAGTTGCATCATATTGTTCTTTAGTTAAAGATATGTAAAAATCATAGTATTCATTTTGAGGGTTTATTTGAGCAGTAGTGATGAAATATCCTCAAACTCGATCAATACCATCAAGCCCAAAATATTCAAGCGGACGATCAATAGTTTTAAAATCTTTATTCACTGGTTGGTATTTTAAATCCAATTGACCTTTGGTGTTAACTGAAGGAATAAATTGATATTGGCTAAGAGCTCGAATTAAAATTCCTTGAGCATTAGGATTCTCATCTTTGAATTTTTTATCAAGTTCTTTATAATATCAATTATTTAATCTTCCTAGTTTTTGTAAATATTCTTGCGATAAGGTCATTTTTATTAAATAATCACCTTGATAAGAATTTAGAATATCGCTTAATTTGTGCTCATAAGACTTAAGCTCTTTTGTGGTGAAATTATTGGTTGGGTATTTGCCATTTTCTTTTTTATACACTCAAATTGAAGTCTCTTTTTTGCCATCAGAAATATTTACTGAATCGCTAAGTTGAATCTTAGCTGAATAAAAAGGTTTAAGATCATTTAAATAAGAGTTATCTCCAATAAAATGTTCTTTATTTTCAGATTTAATAAATGATTTTAATTGATCTACATAATCAGAAAATACACTTTTTCTACTTGATAATAAAGGTGGTTCTGGTTGCTTATTTTCTTCTTTTTTATCTTTTAGTGCTTTTTTAACTTGTTCAATTCCATCTTTAATTGTTTGGATTAATTTTTCAACTTCATTTTTAATTAAAGTAGCCATCTCTGGGACAATATCTTCTGGAAGTTTAAGATCTTTAAAAATTGTTTCTAAGGCTTCAAGCTCTTCAAGTTTTTTATCTTTAATACTTTCTTGGGTGATTTTAATTACCTTTTTAACAAAGTAATTATTAAAAGATTGTTTAATTTCATCTTGCTGTTGATTTGAGATTAATTTGTTATTTGCAATTCTAAGTAAAGCTTTAAAATAAACGTTTAAGCTTTCAGCATTTGGGTTAAGTAGCTCATAATCTTTGATTGATTCTTTGTAATTAGTTAGTGGATTAAAGAATTCTGATTGAGTAAAACGTGGAAGGGCAAAAGAAGTTTTTTGCACTATTGGAGCTTGTTGCACTAAAGTTTTGGCAACAAGCTCTGAAAACTTATTGAAGTAATCATTCAGTTTGTTGACAGCATTGTTTATGAATGCTTTATATTTTTCATCATTTGAGTGCTCTTTAACACTTTGAATGTTGTTTATTTCTAAAAAACGTGTTTTAGCGTTTTGATATTCTTGAATTGCTTGATCTAAGAAATTTTTAGATTTGGATAATTCATCTTTTTGTGCTTGAGATAATAAGTTTGTTTCTAGTGCTTTATCAATAAGTGGAAAGGTTTGCTTTCTGACTAAGTCAATTTGTAATTTTCATCATAAAAATCAAGTATTGATAAAGTTTTTTGAAACCAGAGCAATATTTTTCGAGTAATTTTTTCTGCTCACTGATTTATTAACAAAAAGAATTTTTTCAATTTCATCGATCAAATTATAGTTTTGAATAATAAAATCCTGAGCTGCTTTAAGTAAACCTGAATTAAGTTGATAAAAGTTTTGATCATTCAGCTCTTGATAAATTGAACTTGTTTTTTTGTATAAACCTTCAACAAGTGATACGTGCTGTTTTTTAACATCTTCAAAATTGGTTTTTTCATTTTGGTTAGCATCTGATGATATTTGATAAGATGATGGAATGAAAAGTAAATAAGTTTGCTTTAAATCAGATAAAGCATCTTTAAAAGAGGTATTTTCATTTATTTGTGCAACTGATAATATTGGATCATTTTCGGCACATGACACTGATATGGCCGGTGTTAAGATTGCACTAATTGCACTCATTTTGAGTAATAATTTGGTTTTCATAAGCTCCTTTTAAGCTAAAATACACTTTTTAAGGTATAATTTAAATAATATTAAATATTATATGTTTTTCTAGAAAAAATAAGTCTTTTTTCTTTTTTGGAGTGAGTATGAATAAAATCTATGATCATAAAAAAGTTGAAGCTAATATTGATAAAAAATGGGTTCAAAAAAAATTCTTCATGACTCATGACCAAAGCAAAAAACCGTTTTCAATTCTGCTGCCTCCACCTAATGTGACTGGGAAATTACACCTTGGACATGCATTAGATGTGTATATTCAAGATACTATTATTCGTTATAAAAAATTAAAAGGATTTGATGTCATGTGGCTTCCGGGAATGGACCATGCCGGAATCGCTACTCAAAGCAAAGTTGAAGATGTGTTATATCAAACCAGCGGATTAACTCGTCATGACTTGGGAAGAGAAAAGTTTATTGACAAAATTTGAGAATGGAAAGACCAATATGCTCAAGTATTTAAAAATCAATGGTCTAAAGTTGGGCTTGCACTTGATTATTCTAAAGAGCGATTTACTTTAGATAAAAAAGCTAATCAAGCGGTTAATAAAGTTTTTATTGATTTATATAAAAAAGGTTTTATTTACCGGGGTGTACGAGCAATCAATTGAGATATTAAACTTCAAACCGCTCTTTCAAATATTGAAGTCAATAATCAACCCACTCCCCAAAAAATGTATTATATTAATTACCAACTTGAAAATTCAAACAATTATTTAACCATTGCCACTGTAAGAACTGAAACACTTTTAAGTGATGTTGCTCTGGTTTGTCATCCTAAAGATAAACGATATGTGCAATTTTTAGGACAAAATGTCATTCATCCTCTTACTGGTAAGATTATTCCGGTCCTAGCTAGTGATTATGTTGATCCAGAATTTGGAACTGGAGTAATGAAACTTTCAGCTCACGCTGAAGCTGATATTGAAATTATTCAAAAGCTAAATTTACAAATTGTTGAAACTATTGATAAAAACGGATTTATCAATGCTCCTGATAGTCAATTTAACAAAATGGAACGTTTTCAAGCCCGTGAAGCAATAGCTCAATACCTTCAAGAACATAATAAAATCGCTCGAGTTGAAGAAACTATTTCTAATGTTGGTTATAGCGAGCGTTCAAAAACTCCTGTTGAAATTTTAGTTCTTCCCCAATGATTTGTTAAAATGGATCATTTTGCTAAACTCATTTTGGACGAACTTGATACAACTAAAGCTGTAAAGTTTTGCCCAAAACGTTTTAAATCAACTTTAAAAAAATGGATTCAAAACGTGCATGATTGAAATATTTCTCGCCAACTTTGATGAGGTCATCGAATTCCAGCTTGATACGATGCACACGGTAATATCAAGGTGCAAGAAAAATCACCAGGGAAACAATGAACTCAAGATCCTGATGTTTTAGACACTTGATTCTCTTCTGGTATTGCTCCATTTAGCTTTTTAAATTGACCAAAATCTAATTCTGATTTAGCTCGATTTTATCCTTTCTCACTGCTAGTTACTGGATATGATCTAATTTTCTTTTGGGTTGCAAGAATGTACTTTTTCGGTAAAGAATTCATGCAAGAAAAACCATTTAAACACTTATTGTTCCACGGCTTAATTCGAGACCAACATGGTCAAAAAATGTCTAAATCACTCAATAATGGGGTTGATCCAATGGACTTAATAAATGAATATGGTTCAGATGCATTACGTTGATTCTTAATCACAAATACTTCGCCTGGAATGGATATTAAATTTTCAACTGAAAAACTCCAATCTGCTTGAAGAGTAAATAATAAATTATGAAATATTGCCAACTTTATTAACTCATTAAATGATGATAATAAAGTGAAAAGCGATGCTGATTATTGAATTAATCATAAATTAGCTTTGTTAAACAGAGAGATTAATAAAGCTATGCAAAATTATGATTTTGCTATTGTTGGAAGTAAAATTCAACATTATTTATTTAATGATTTAAGTGGCTGATATATTGAAATGATTAAAAATAACCCTTCAAAAAAACATGCTCTTGAAATATTAAGGAAAACTTTAATCATTTTACATCCGTTCATGCCTTTTATCACTGATCGCATTTATAGCGAACTTTTTAATGCAGAATTGCTCGAGAATCTTATTCCAATGATTCGGACCAACAAACAAACTCAATACATTGATATAATCATTGAAATTGTGACTCAGATTCGTAAATATCGCGAACAAAATCAAATTTCCAAAAAAGAAATTATCAATTATCACACTGAAAAACCTTTAGATCAACACACTATCCAAATCATTAATTCAATGGCATATGCAAATAATGTTCCAAACCAAGATTTCTTAATTTCATTAAGCGATAATAATTTATTTATTCAAATGCAAGCAAGCTTAAAAGAAAAAAACAGACAATTATTGCTTGAAAAAATCCATTTCACTCAAAGCGAAATTGAACGTGCACAAACTATTTTAAGTAATGCTAATTTTGTTGCCAAAGCACCAAAAGAAAAAGTGCAAGCTGAAAAAGATAAATTAAATAAATACAATGAAGAATTAGCTAAATATCAGGAGGAATTAAAATGCAAATACTAAGTGGGAAAGAATTAGCAAAAAGAGAGCTTGATAAACTTAAAAAAGAATTGGCTGAATTAAACTATCATCGTAAGCCAAGACTAGCTATTATTCAAGTTGGAGACAATCCAGCTTCAGATAAATATGTTCAACAAAAGCTACTTAAATGTGAATATATTGGAGTTGAAGGCCAATTATTTAAATTCCCAGAAAAAATAACTCAAAATCGCTTATTACAAAAAATGGATGATATTAACGAATGAGCTGATGGGGTAATAGTTCAATTACCACTTCCACCACACATTCCGATACAAGTGATTTTAGATGCTGTTCCTTATGATAAAGACGTTGATGGATTAAGTACTAAAAACGAATTTGCTCTGTACAATGAAGCTGGGAAACATTTTGTACCAGCTACAGCTCGAGCCGTTTTAGAATTAATGCACGAATATAATATTGAAGTTAAAAATAAAAAAGTATGTGTGGTTGGTCGCAGTCACTTAGTCGGAAAACCGCTCGCTCACATTATCAAACGCCGTGGTGCTAATGTGGCTACTTTTGATGAGAACACAGGAATTAAAGGAATAGAAAGTGCTGATATTTTAATTGTTGCTATTGGTGTGGCCCGTTATATTAAAAGTCATAACGTTAAACAAGGGGTTATTGTTATTGACGTAGGAACTAACTTAGACGCACAAATTCCAGATGAAATCTATGGAGATGTGGATTTTGAATCGGTCAAAACTAAAGCTTCAGCAATTACTCCAGTGCCTGGTGGTGTTGGCCCAATGACTGTAGTTTGCTTGCTTAAAAACTTAATTGACAGCATTAAATAATAAAATAAGGAAAAATATGAGAAAAATTGCTATTTTAACTTCTGGTGGCGATGCCCCTGGAATGAACGCTGCTGTACTAGCGATTGCAAAAAGTGCTAAAGTAAATAATTTAGAACCTTATGTTGTTCTTGAAGGTTATAAAGGACTTTATCATAATCAAATCACTAAAGCCAATACCTTAGAACTTGCTCAAGCCAGCTCAAAAGGTGGAACTGTGATTTATTCGGCACGCTTTCCTGAATTTAAAGATCCGCAAATTCGTCAGGTCGCTATTGACAATTTAAAAAAACATCAAATCGATTCGCTAGTAGTAATTGGAGGAGATGGTAGTTACATGGGTGCTCAAGCACTTCATGAAGCCGGAGTGAAAACCATAGCCCTTCCGGGTACAATTGATAATGATATTGCTTCATCTGATATAACCATTGGATACGATACTGCTTTAAACACAATTGTTGGGGCAATTGATAAAATTCGTGATACTGCTACATCGCACAAAAGAATTATGATTATTGAAGTCATGGGAAATCAATGTGGTGATTTAGCTTTATATTCAGGGCTAGCCACTGGAGCTGAAATTATCGCAACTAGTGAATATCGTCCTTCAGTAGAAGAAATTGTCAAGAAAACTAAAGAATTAATTGAACAACCAGGGCGGAGAAGTGTTTTAATAGTCGTATCAGAAAAGTATTACAATCTAAAACAATTAGAACAAGAAATCGAACAAGCAACTGGATGAGCAACTCGGATTAACCCTTTAAATCACATTCAACGGGGTGGAACACCAAGTGCACAAGAGCGCATTAACGCTTCGCTTATGGGAATTAAAGCTGTTGAATACTTAATTCAAGGAAAAAGTGGGTTGGCAATTGGGATTTTAAACAATCATATTTTTGCTACTCCAATTTTGCAAGCTTTAAGTATGACCAATCCTGCTAAAGAAAAAGCCATTGATCATGCCATTAAATTCAATAAACTCAACCAAGTAAACTAAAATAACATCTGTTAAAAAACAGATGTTATTTTTAACTTCTTTTTAAAGTGGGTTATTAAGACAAATTTGAATATTACGCGGTTTTTTATCAATGAGCAATTTAACCGAATGCTCAATTAAATTAGTAATTTCTTCAACACAAGAATATAAATTTTCTTTATTATTATTTACTTGGACACTTAAATATATATCTAAATTTGAATGTTGATCATCAATATCTAAACGTGGATTGGTTAATAGTTTTGAGTGTTTAATTTCACTAAAAACATTTTTAATTGCATTTAAAATAGCACTTTCTTTGACAATATATTCTTGATTATGATTGTATAAGACATTAATTCAGTTCATTATTTATTTAGCTTTTCCTACATATTTACCAGTTTCAGTTGAAACGATGATGATATCATTTTCCTTAATAAACATTGGAGTGTCAAGTTCAAATCCTGTTTCAAGAATCACCTTTTTCTGTGGATTAGTGGTAGTATTTCCTTTGACTGCATCAGGGGCTTCAACAACCTTAATATCCACATTTATTGGGAGCTCTACATCAAGTACTTCATCTTGGAATTTACGAATTTGCACTTCGCTATTTTCGATTAAAAAATTTAACTCTCATTCAACATTTTTTACTGGAATTTCAACTTGATCATAAGTTTCATTATCCATTAGAATAATGTTAGTTCCATCTGAATATAGGTAATTCATTTTACGTTTCTCAATGTGAGCACGTTTAACTCTATCTCCACCAGTATAGGTTTTTATAGTAATTGAACCGCTTCTAAGGTTTTTTACTTTAGCTTTAACATTAGCTTGCCCACGTCCTTGCTGTGAGTGTTGAGCTTCTAGGACTACAAAAATTTCGCCTTCATCTTGAAAAGTAATTCCTGGTTTAAATTCGTTTACATTAATCATAATTTTCCTCTTGTTTTTTGTTTTTAAGGTTTATTAATCTAATTATAATATAAAACATATCCAAAATTTCTTTTTAATTTTTCGCTCTAATGGTATAATTTTAATACTCTTTATGGGTGAATAAAATTATTTAAAAAATGATTGTTTTATTTTAAATAGTGTATAATTGAAAAGCTACCAAATCACAAGCCCAGGTGGCGGAATAGGTAGACGCAAGGGACTTAAAATCCCTCGGTCGAAAGACTGTGCTGGTTCAAGTCCAGTCCTGGGCACCAAACCTGCGTCCTTAGCTCAGCAGGTAGAGCAAATGGCTTTTAACCATTGGGTCAGAGGTTCGAATCCTCTAGGACGTACCATTTCAAAAAATGACCTTCAAAAGCACCTTATTGGTGCTTTTTTATTTGATATTTTGGTAAAATATAAACAATATGAAGCCTTTGAAAGAAATTCTACTTAGGTCCAAAGAATTTATTAATAGGTTAAAATCCTTAGATCCCTCTGATGATGATATTGAATTTATTGATAAGAAAGTTAATTTGGGAACCGAGAACGAAAACACATTAACCAATGAACTTAAATTCATTGGTGAGGATACTGACCAAAATAATTTACAAACAGCTCAAGAAATTATCCAAGAAGTGGGCAGTTTCAGTGAAAAAGATCGTAAAATTCACTCAAAGCAACGTTTAGGTTATGCCTTGGGAGTCCTTTCAATTTTGATTATTTTAGGTGCTCTAATCATTCTAATTACTCTGTTTGCACTTGGTATATTAACTCGAAAATAAACACTCAATTAAATTGAGTGTTTATTTAATTATATTTAGGTGAAATTTTAAGTGTTTCAATTCCATTTTCAAGCAATTGTTTTTCCAATTGATCCATCATTGATAATTCAGCTTCAAGTTGACTGGCTACTTGAATTAAAGGGCGAGTGACTGGAGCTTTAGGTGCAAATAATTCACAGGTTTCATTGGCCTTAATAATAGAAATATCATGAGTTTGAATTTTTTTGGCTAATTCAATAATTTGATTCTTATCATAAGCAATTAAAGGTCTTAAAATCACTGTTTGAGCAACACTTCCAATCACATTTAGCGATTCGATTGTTTGCGAAGCGACTTGTCCTAAATTTTCACCATTAGAGAGACATAAAAGTTTTTTAGATTTTACTAACTGGTCAGCGATGCGATAAAAACTACGACGCATAAGATTAATTTTATAAGCTTCTTTAGAAACTAAGGAAATATAATTCATTATTTTAGAATAATCGGCAAAATGCAATATACTTTGTCCTTGAAAGCGTGATAAAACGCTCACTAAATTCAAGATTTTATCTTTAGTTTTTTGGTCAGTTTGTGGTGGGGTAAGAAATGATAAAAATTCTAATTCAACTCCGCGTTTCATCATTAAATATGCTGCTACTGGCGAATCAAAGCCGCCACTAATTAAGTGAAGTCCTTTACCACTACTTCCAGTTGGTAAACCACCTAAACCAGTAAAATATTCACTAAAAATATATGTTGCTTTGCTTCGAACTTCAACGTAAATGGTTTGATCGGGTGTATGAACATTAACTTTGAGATTAGTGTTTTTTAGAATATATGAACCCAATTCATGGTTTATTTGATCTGAACTATATTCAAATTGTTTGTAATTACGACGGGCGGCTATTTTAAATGTTTGAGTTTGTGGTTTAACTAAAGACAAAGCAACTTCTTTAAATTTTTCTAGTTCACTTGGAACCAATACAACAGGTGAATATGAACTGATTCCAAAAACATATTTGAGTTTTTCGATTGATTCTTGCGAGTATTCTAAATACATACGATCAAATTCTACTTGTGGTTTTTGTCCGGTAATCTTATGAATATTAACACTTAATTGATCGGTGAATTGTTTACGATTTTTCTTTTTTAGTACTAATTCTCCATAACGAATTAAAATTTTACTAAACATAAGAGCTCCTTTATTTGAGAATTTGTTGCAGTAATTTGAACGATTCTTTGTATTGATGTTTTTGTTTTAAAAACATGAGTTGATTAACTAAATCTTCATTTGCTTGAAAAATATTTTTATCGCTTTGAGCAATTTCTTGATAAGTTAAATCAAATCATTGCTCATATTGTTGATTAATGGAAATTTGTTCAACAAAATAACAAAGTAGCTCAATTCATCGATTTCATACTTTTTCGACTTTAGTGAAATTACAGTCTCTGGTGAAATATTGCTCATAGATGGTTTTGAGTTGTTGAAGATTTTCTTGATATTCCGAAGCAAATAAATATTTGTTCTGCATGACTTCAAAATATAAATTCAAACTGGTTTTAATTTCTTCTTCAAAACCATTTTGAATTATGAGTTCATGAGCTCTCGCAAATTCCATATCAATAATTTTTTGATTAATCGAAAAAAGTATTCTGAGATTTTGCTCAATTAAATCAATAAAATCATCAAAATCGCTAAGGGCTAAATTTTGAATTTGTTCACCTAATCATTTTAAATCTTCTTCAATTACATAATTATTTAAATTAAGTTGATTAAAGTTTTTATATACTTGAAAATGTAACTTTTCAAAATCTTTTAAAACTACATTTTTTAACATTTGTAAGGTTTTAGTTTTAAACTGATTGAATTGAGAAATGTGGAAATAACGATAAAAATCAATAATTTGCTTTTTAATTGCATCGACTTGATATTGGGTGAATTTTTTTTGAACTTTATAAAATGAATTTTTAGTTGATAAGAAAAATCTATAGTTTAGATTATCTTTATCAAGTTCTTGATTTTTAAAAAGTTTGGGTAAATCTTCAAACAAAGAAAATTCAATAATTTTGCAATTATTTAAATATTCAAATAAATTTTGTAAATCAATAATTAAATTTGAAATTGAAGTTCCTACATTTTCAAATTTAGCTTGATTATTTCATTGGTCATCAATAAAACTAATTTTTTGACTATATTGATCAATTTGTTTTTTAATGAAATTGTATGTATTTGCAAAAACAGTTTTGTTTTTGTTAATGTATTCTCTAGCAAGAGATAATTTATTCAAAATATCAGTGATATCTCCATCGTAATTATCTCAATTAGAGTTAACTTGTTCAATTATTTTAAGTGAACTTGATGTAGAGTTTAAAAATTCATTTCAAGCATTTTGAAATTTTTTAAACTCCTTTTTCGCACAAATAAGTTTTTTCTTTTTAAGTAATTGATAAATTTGTTCATAAATTCTATCAATTTTATCTTTTTGATGATTAATAATTTCTTCCAGAGCTAATAAAGCTTGATAAGATTCGACATAATTATTATTCTGTTCTTTTAAAGCTTTAAACCTTTTGAGTGAATTAAAGAAATTATTTTGTTCTCTGGTTACTATTAAATAATTATTTTCTAATTTATTTACGAATCTTCTAATTAATAAATTTGTGATTAAAAGCGATAAAAGAATAATGAAAAGAACGCTCGCTAGAGCAATAATAGAAAAGTAAACAACTTGTAGTTGTAGACTCATTAATTATTTTTTTCCTTTTTGTGAAACGAAACGTTTTAATTCAAAATCAGTTCGATATAAGTAGTCATCAATAGCTTCAGCTAATCCACTTTGTTCTACATCTGATGTATAAAATTTAGCACTTTTTTTAGTTAAATCATCAGCATTATCCATTGCATATGAATAATTTGAAACCTCAAGCATTGAAATATCATTTGGAGAATCTCCAATAGCCATAGCATCTTGAACATCCATATTGAGAACATTTTTGCACACTCAGGCCATTCCAGTGGCTTTTGAAATTCCGTATTTGGTAATTTCAATGTGTGTTTTTAAATTGATAATATTAAGATTAATATTACGTTTCATAGCAATATTGTAGAAACGTTCAATATCTTCAGGTTCTCCATATACTTCAATTTTATGAATATCTGGAACAATTTTTCCATGAGTTTGAAATTCATTATATTCGGTAAAATCAACTAAAAAATCAAATCATTTTTTAGTCATATTTTTAACATAATATTGATCAGTTCCAAAATAATAAAGCATGGCATTGATTTCATCAGCAATAGCTCAGATTTTTTCTACCTCTTCAAGAGGCATTTTTTCAATAAAAATGGTTTTTTTGTTAATGTTATCATACACTAAAGCTCCATTTGAAGAGACAATGTAAGGTGCATGGGTTTGATCGGCTAAATTTTGGATTTTTTTGTATGGGGGATTCCCAGTATTCAAAATGAATGGGATATCTTTTTCTTTTAATTCGTGGATTTTTTCTAGATTACCTGCAGTTAATTTTTTATCAGGAAACGAATAAATTGTTCCGTCAACATCACTAAAAATGGCTCACTTGTTCTTTGTCATAATATTGATATATATTATAGCAATTTAATCAAAACCTTAAATGACAAAATAAAAAGAGATTGTTCAAAATCTCTTTTTTAAAGAGTATTAAACATAT
The DNA here is from genome assembly GCF_024582695.1 of Mycoplasma sp. 1578d. NCBI lineage: Bacteria > Bacillati > Mycoplasmatota > Mollicutes > Mycoplasmatales > Mycoplasmataceae > Mycoplasma > Mycoplasma sp. 1578d. Next base: position 256,414 of record NZ_CP102081.1, on the reverse strand, counting down.
TATCAATTTCTTCACGAGTAATTGCTTCGTTTGAGTTCAATTTATCAAGAATTTGAATTTTAATTTGAATATTATTACTCATTGAATCCTTTTGATCTTTAATGCTTAAAAAAGTTTGTACAGAAGATAAAAAAGCAATGATCACAGAAATACACGATAATAAGATAAAGTAAATCATAGTCTTTTCTGGGAAGGGATTATATCTTATTGCGAATAAGTTTAAAATAATTGAAGCAGCAGTAATGAAAATTAAAACCATATTTAAAAAGACAAAAATATAATAACTTTTTAAATATTTTTTGTTGGCGGTTTTAATAATTTTGTCACACAATTCATGTTCATTAATTTTAATTTCTTTTTTGTTCATGTTTAACCTCTTTATTGATTAAAGATTCGCGATCATATTTGTCTTTTTTAGCTAAAAAACAGATTCGCTTATAAAACAAATATTCACGTTCTTTGCCTGATAATTCTTTGTAAAAGGAAACTTTATCTAAATATAATAAATATTCGAGCTGAAGCTTTTCACGAATTGATTTTTGTTTTTTGTAATAATCATTAATAACAAAAAACGATAATAATCCCGAAATTAGTGAAATTACGGCATTAATAATGCTAGTGAGTAAAATATAATTAGCTCCTTTGGTTAGATTAGGAAACATCATTTTGTAAGGATTCGTTCCGCTTTGATATTGATCATTAACTGAAGAAATAAAAATAACCCCAATTATCCCAATGTAAAACACCAAACCTATAGAAATAATATTAAGTGTATAGTAGAAAAAACCTGAAATAAGTAATTTAAGATAATTTTCTCGCTTGATCTTTTCATGAATTTGAATTGCGTTCATTATTTTGCTCCTGTTAGTTGTTTGGTGACTATATTTTTAACAATTATTTTTTCTTTTTTATTCAATTTTTGAGTTAATGCCTGTAAATAATTAATAAATTCTTCTTTGGTGATGACCTTGTATTTGTATTTAACGCTAAGATCAATAGCTGTTTGTTTCACTTTTTTGTAGCGTTTAAAATGACCATTAACCTTGTAAATAGCAATCACTAAAGTAAGTATAAAGGAAGCAATAATGAATACTACCAGCGAAATTAGAATGTAAAAGGAAGTGGTGTCAGTGATTTTTTGAGTTTTAGATTGCAAACTAATAATCACTAAGGCAGTAATCGCCAATCCTAAAAATGATAAATTTAAAAGTAAAATTAAGCCACTAAAAAGCTTATCAAGTAATAAAACTCACTTAAGCTTTTTAGTGTCTGAATTAATTTTGGATTTAATAGCTATTAAAAATTTACTCATATTTTTATATTATCAAAAAAAGCGATAAAAAATAACTAGCGAGCTAGTTATTTGTGATATTGGTTATAAATATCAATGCGGTTAATTGCTTTTTTAAGCTTAACTTCAAATTTTTGAGTATCAGCTGAAGATGTTTGTTTGGCTTTTTGAATTGCCTCTTCATATAGTGCTAAATCTTTTTTAGCACGTTCTAGATCAATTTCATCAGCTTTGATAATGTCATCAGTGATAATATTAACTTTTTCTTTATCGGCATAAATTAAGCCACTTCCAATATAACAATTAATTGAATTAGGGTTATTTGAATATCCAATGGTTAATTTCCCAGTTTCAATACTTGAGAAAATAGGAGTAATATTAGGCATAATACCGATATAACCGTCAGCAATTTTTAAGGTCACAATTTCAGTTTCGCCACTAAAGAAAATTTTATTAGGAGTAGTGATTGTTAAATAAGTTTTACTAGCCATTATTTAATCTTTTTTCATTTCTTTGGATTACATCATCAATGCTTCCGGCATATCTGAACAATTCTTCGGGATATTCGTCAAATTTTCCTGCTAAAATAAGTTTAAAACTACGAATAGTTTCTTTGAGTGGAACATATTGTCCCTTAATTCCTGAGAATTTCTCAGCAACAGTAAATGGTTGTGATAAGAAGTTTCTAATTCTCCGAGCACGAGCCACAATTTTCTTATCTTCTTCAGAAAGCTCTCCCATCCCAAGGATGGCAATAATATCTTGAAGTTCTTTAAAACGTTGTAAAATGTTAACCACTTCTTGAGCAACTTGATAATGCTCAATTCCCACAATTAATGGATCAAGAAGTCTAGAAGAAGATTCAAGCGGGTCAATAGCTGGATAAATCCCAAGTGAAGCAATTCCACGATCAAGCACGGTTTTAGCATCTAAGTGAGTAAAAGTAGTTGCTGGGGCTGGGTCAGTTAAATCATCAGCAGGAACATAAACAGCTTGCACTGAAGTAATTGACCCTCTTCTTGTTGAAGTGATTCGTTCTTGTAATTGTCCCATTTCAGTGGAAAGAGTTGGTTGGTATCCAACAGCCGAAGGCATTCTACCTAAAAGTGCAGAAACTTCTGAACCAGCTTGAGTAAATCTGAAAATGTTATCAATAAATAAAAGCACGTCTTGATTTTGAACATCTCTAAAATATTCAGCCATAGTTAGTCCGGTTAAGGCGACACGCATTCTGGCTCCTGGGGGTTCATTCATTTGTCCAAAAACTAGAGCTGTTTTATCCAAAACACCTGCCGCTTTCATTTCATAGTACAAGTCATTCCCTTCACGAGTACGCTCACCAACTCCAGCAAACACTGAAAGTCCATTATGCTCAGTGGCAATGTTATTAATTAACTCTTGTACTAGAACTGTTTTTCCAACCCCAGCTCCACCAAAGAGTCCGATTTTTCCACCTTTAGCATATGGAATTAATAGATCGATAACTTTAATTCCTGTTTCAAGAATTTCACTTGAGTTTTTTTGCTCTTCATATGAAGGAGCTAGAGCATGAATTGGAGCACGTTCAACATCTTTGTTAATTTCTTGATCATCGATCGGATTTCCTAAAACGTCAAACATTCTCCCTAAAACATCATTCCCAACTGGAACTGAAATAGCATTCCCAGTATCAAGTACTTCCATTCCACGTTGAAGACCATTAGTTGAGACCATTGAAATGGTTCTAACGGTATCATCACCAATATGTTGAGCTACTTCTAATGTAAATAATTGATTACCTTTCTCTACAATTAAAGCATTTAAAAGTTTTGGGAGTTCACCATTAGTAAAGCGTACATCAACAACTGGACCTAAGATCTGTACAATAACACCTTTGTTTTTTGACATGATTTCTCCTTTAATTAATTTTGAGTCGCATCTGCTCCAGATACAATCTCAGTAATTTCTTGAGTAATTAAACTTTGACGTTTTCTATTAAATTCTAATCCTAATTCTTTGATTAATTCATTAGCGTTTTCAGTAGCATTTTCCATGGCATTGCGTCTTGAGGCCATTTCTGAAATTTTGGAAATATTTCCAAACGAATAAATCATACTACTAATAAAAAGTGGAATTGAGTTTTTTAAAATGGTTTCAGCATTTGGATAAAATTCAACATTAGCTTTAAGTGAAGATTCGCTTCCTTGCACTACAAATGGGAATAATTGAATAGTTTGTGCTTCTTGAATAATATTATTAACAAATTCAGTATAAATAACATTAATAGTCTTGATTTTCCCAGCAAAAAATAGCTCAAGTGCATCCTTGCTAATCGAATCAGCCAGAGCATAGTTAAAATTATCCCCATAAGCAAAGTATTTTTGCACAATGTTTTTGTCTTTGACCAAAGAATGTGTGTATAAGTAGCCTTTAGCTCCGACAAAAATAACTAAATCTTCGCTGGTTAAATGTTGATTAATTTGAGTATAAATATTCGAATTATACGAACCACAAAGTCCTAAATCTGATGAAATAATAATGAATAATTTTTTTGATGTTTCACTATGTAATGGAAAAATTGCGTTTAATTCCTTAAGTGAAACATTCTTCATGAGCTCGTTAAATGTGTCTTCGAGTAAATTTCTATAATTTCTAATATTTTCTAAATCTTTTTTCGATTTTTGTAATTTTGCAGTAGCCACTAATTGCATTGCTTTAGTGATTTTTTTAGTATTACCAACTACTGAAATACGATTTTTAAGTGCGTTTAGATTTGACATGGTGCACCTTTAGTTTAAAAATTTACTTGGAATTGGTTTGTACATTTTTGGATCGTAATTTGGGATAGTTTTGATAATGTCTTGAACTATTTTTACTAATGCTTTAGTGATAATTTCATAGTTTTCTGATGAAATGACTGTTGAATCGACTATTTCTTTATAAGTTATGTTAAGTAGTTTGTTGTTTTCAATTTCTTTAAGCACTAAATCGCGATATTCGTGAATTTTGCTTTTTGGAAGTGGATTGATAATCCGTTCTTTAACTCCGACTAAAATAATCGCTTGAGCAGCTTGTGAAATTGGATGATATTGCTCTTGCTTGAGTAATTCATATACTTTACCACCATGATCTAAAATGGTTTTTGTTGAATCATCGAGATCTGAACCAAATTGAGCAAATGCGAGCATTTCATTATATTGAGCTAATTCTAATTTGAGCGAACCAACCACACTTTTCATAGCTTTATTTTGAGCAGCTGAACCTACACGAGAAACACTAAAACCTACATCTACTGCCGGTCTTTGACCTGAGTTAAATAATGCTTCACGAGTAAAAATTTGTCCATCAGTAATCGAAATAACATTGGTTGGAATGTAAGCTGAAATATCACCTTGCTGGGTTTCAATGATTGGAAGGGCAGTGATTGAACCACCACCATAATGCATATTTAAACGAGCAGCACGTTCGAGTAATTGTGAGTGTAAGTAGAATACATCCCCTGGATACGCTTCACGTCCTGGTGGTCTTCTAAGTAAAAGGGAGAGAGTACGATATGCTGTAGCGTGTTTTGATAAATCATCATAGACAATGAGCACATCTTTTCCTTTTGACATTCATTCTTCAGCAATGGTAACTCCAGTGTACGGAGCAATATATTGTTGTGGTGCTAATTCACTAGCTCCAGCAACAACAATGGTGGTATATTCAAGAGCCTCTGAATCGGCTAGTTTCTTTACAATTTGTGCTACTGTTGAATTTTTTTGTCCAATCGCTACATACACACAATACACATCTTTTCCTTTTTGGTTAATAATAGTATCAATTGCAATAGCGGTTTTCCCAGTTTGACGATCACCAATAATAAGCTCTCTTTGACCTTTTCCAATTGGAATCATTGAATCAATTGCAATGATTCCAGTTTCTAGTGGTTGATTAACTTCTTTTCGAGACATAACTCCACTAGCTACTTTGAAAATTTCTCTGGTTTTGCTTACTTTAATTTCACCTTTACCGTCAATTGGTTGTCCAAGGGCATTAACAACTCTACCGAGTAATTCATCTCCTACTTCCACTGAAATAACTTTATTAGTGCGACGAACTACATCACCTTCAGAAACTGAGTTAGCATCTCCAAATAAAGCAATTCCCACTACTTCTTCTTCAAGGTTTAAAGCCAGTCCATAAACTCCATTTTCAAAAACAACAATTTCTGAGTTCATGACTTTTTCGATTCCTGAAACAAGAGCAATTCCATCACCAATTGAAACAACTTTTCCAATTTCAGATTGATCAATTTTAAGATCATAATTTTTAATACGATCCTTAATAATCACTGAAATATCATCAAGTTTGATTGCCATTATTTATCTCCTTTGGGTTTGTGTGAAGTTATAGCTCCAATGAGTTCATTTAAATCATTTTGATAATTACTTTGAATAATTTTGCTATCAAAAACAATTTTAAACCCTGAAATTAGTGAAGGATCTACAACGTGTTTGAGTTCAAAAGTTTTATTATATTGCTTTTCAAGTTTAGCTTGAATTTTGGCTAAGTAATCGTGTGAAAGCAGTTTAGCTGTAATTACTTTCACAAAAGAAATGTTTAAAGCTTGATTAGATAATTTTAAATAATGAGTGATGATTTTTTTTAATTTGTTCACGCTTTTACGCTCAATGATCACTTTGACACTATTAATAATTAATTGATCAAAGTCGACCAGAATTTGATCAATTAAAGAGAGCTTATCATCTTTAGAAATCAAATCATTATTTAAAAAAGGAATTAATTCTGGATTAGCCTTAATAATATTTAAAAGCTTATTCATTTGCTTGTGAATTAAGTTTGTTTTATTTGATTCTTTGACTAATTCAAAAATAGCAATTACATATCCTTTAACAGTAGATTTATCAAGCATTATTCAAACCCTTTAAGATTATCATCTTGTAAAAAAGCTTCAATAATTTCTTCTTGAGTGGATTGGGAAATTTCTTTTTGTAGAATTTTTTCAGCTAATTGTTTTGCAGTTTGAGCCACAATTTCACGGGAATTTTGTTCAAATTCTTTTTGTTGTTTAGTAATATCTAAATGAGCTTCTTCGATTAATTGTTTAGAATCGTTTTTAGCTTTAGCAATATAAGTAACTACAATTTGTTCGGCTTTGAGCTTGGCACGGTTAATAATAACTTCAGCTTGTTTGTTTGAATTTTCTAAATTCTCATTGGCTTGATTGAGTTTTTCGATCATGTCTTCTTTGAATTTAATAGATTCATCAATATTACTTTGAATAAATTCTTTCCGTTTTTTAAGCATTTCTTGAAGTGGCTTACGTAAAAAAACGTAAATAATAATTGAAATTGCAATGAATGCAATAATTGTTGCAATCATTAAGGGGATGCTTGGAAAAATTGCTTCAAATTTCTCTGCAATTCCTTGTTGAAGTGAACTAGGTTTATCAAATGAATTATTTTCAGCTAATAATTTAACTGTGTTTTGAATCATTTTGCACCTTATAAAATTATCTTCTTCCAACGAAGAAAATTAAGAATGAAATAACTAAACAATAAATAGCAGCTGACTCGGTAATCCCAGCAGAAATAATAAACATTTTACGAACTTTAGATTCAGCTTCAGGGTTTCTTGAAATTGCTTCAATAGTTTTTCCTCCAGCAAATCCTTGCCCAATCGCTGAACCAAATGCACCAATCATAGCAATTCCTGCACCAATAGCTACAAGACCAGCTTCAATCGAACCAAGTCCAGAGCTTTGAGCATTTTGGGCCACATTTGTTGCAGTTTCTTTCACTACTTGAGTTGCACTAGTAGCGGCATTGTTAGCTGTATTAGCAACAGCTTGGGTAGCTTCTTGTAAAAGTTTTGTAATGTTTGATAACATAATTTCTCCTAATAATTAATAAATTGCCTTTAATTTTTGGCTAATTTTAACACGTTTAAAACTATTTGTTTTGCTTTTAATTGGTTGTGAAGCTTCTTCTTCACCAACCTCATTTGTTCAATAACTTAAAGTTAAAATTGTGAACACATACGTTTGAATTAATCCATCGAAAACATCAAAATAAAAATGAAATACTGGTGTAATCACTGGAGCAATGAAATATCATTTATGACCACTTAAATTTGGTAGCGATTCTCATAAATGACCAAAGAGTGAATAAAGTAAAAATAAGACTACTCCACCACCAATTAAGTTTCCATATAAACGAAATCCAAGTGAAATTAGTGGAGCTATGGCACTAATTGCTTCAAATGGATTAAGATATTTTTTTAAATATCTGAGTTTTTGGTAAATAAAACCAACTACAAAAATTCCTAATCATGTCGCAATACATAATGTTAAGGGAATTGAATATGATGTTGAAATTGGCTCTAGTCCTAACAGTGACAGAAGGTTTCCAACTAAAAGCATAGTGAATAAAGTTACAATATAATGTCTTGCTCTGGGCATTTTATCCTCAATGCTTTCATCAATCATTTGATCCAAGTTTGCTAGGTACATTTCCGTGATTAGTGCTGCACCTTTTGGGGCTTGATGTGGTTTAACTTTTTTAATTGATTTATAAGCAATAATTGAAAAGATTAAAACAATCAAAACAGTGATAACGAGTGATAATAATTGAGGTTGATTTCAATTTCATAATTTATCAGCAATATTATTCATTTCACCTCCTTACCAAATATTGTTGTATTACGCTCTCTAAAGCGTATATGGGAATAATGATCATGGTTCCGATTAATAGTGCAATCAAATTAATTGGATTGTTGATATATTCTCATTTAAAGATTGGCATTGCTTGATTTTTTCCAGCATAAATACTGTTAATTTGAACACTTAAATAAATAACTATCCCGATAATAATAAAAAAGATAATGTTTTTGATTATGATTAATCTAATTATGCTTTGCTTGTGCATTTTCGGATTAAGCAAAAGTGAAATAACAACATTGATTTTAGTGGATAAATAAGCAATTAAAGAACCAATAGCAAACCCAAAGAAACTTCCAGCATGTCAATAAGCTCCAATGGCTAAAATTGACCAAATTGGAAATAAAAAAAATAAAAAAGTCGCATCGACAGTATTGTTTTTTAAAAACTGTTTCAAATGCGCCTCCTGTTGTTTGCTGTATAAAATTCTATACCTTTTTTAGGCTTTTATTTGCTAATTTTGAAATTTTTTAACACTTTTTTAAATTACTTAAATTAGGTCATTCTCTGTACTTGAAGATTAACAAGTATAATATAATTATATTAAATAAAACCAAACCTGAAAGAAGGCTAAATGAGCTTAAAATATTTAAATTTAAATACTGAAAATGCTTTAAAAAACGCAAGTAGTGAATTGAGTTTTTTGCAAGCAAAAATTTCACAAATTCATCATGACGTTAAACACAAAACTGTTGCAGAAAAAGAATGACTTGGTTGGTATGATTTACCAAGTAATTATGGTAAAACCGAAGTAGAACTCATGCACCAAAAGGCAGCTCAATGAGAAAAAAGCGGAGTTGAAGTTGTTGTAGTAATAGGAATTGGGGGTTCATATTTAGGAGCTAAAACCGGATATGAATTTATTTATGGTCCATATGCAAATAAAAAACCACGTATGGAGCTATTATTTGCTGGTAATGATCTTTCTGCCAGTGCATTAGTGTCTAAACTAAATTATGTTAAAGACAAAAAATTTGCAATTAATGTTATTTCCAAATCAGGAACCACTCTTGAACCTTCAGTAGCTTTTAGAGAATTTCGTATGCTACTTGAAGCACAAATTAAAAAGCAAAATCTTCCAATTGAAGAAGCTGCAAATTTAATTGTTGCTACCACTGATAAAGACAAAGGGTTGCTTAATGAACTCGCAACTCAAAAAGGGTACATGAAATTGATTGTTCCAGATGATGTTGGTGGACGTTTTTCAGTACTTACAGCTGTTGGATTATTTCCATTTGTTTGTGCCGGAATTAATGTTGAGCAAATACTCCAAGGAGCATCTGAAACTAATGAACAATTAAATAGTGATTTAATTAGCCAAAATCCAGCATATTTATATGCTGCATTGAGATATTATCTTCATGTTAAACAAAAATATATGGTGGAATTATTTGTTTCATATGAACCTAAATTACAATATTTTACCGAATGATGAAAACAATTATTTGGTGAAAGCGAAGGTAAAGACGGTAAGGGTCTTTGGCCGGCTTCGGCACTATATTCAACTGATTTACACTCAATTGGACAAATGGTGCAAGATGGAAGCAAAATTTTATTTGAAACTGTTGTTTCTGTACAAGATTCGCATCAAAACATCACATTGCAACAGGACTTTAACGACCCTGACAAACTCGGATATTTAAATGATAAAGATTTACATAGTATTAACAATACTGTTCTTCAAGCCACAATTTGTGCCCACGCAAATGTTGGAAATGTTCCAAATTTACACTTAACTATTAAAGATTTTAGTGAGCAAACTCTTGGAGCATTATTTATCTTTTTTGAACGGGCAGTCACAATGAGTGCTTACTTACTTGGGGTTAATCCATTTAATCAACCTGGTGTAGAAGTTTACAAAAAAAATATGTTTGAATTACTTAAAAAATAATCAAAAATTGAATATAACACTTCTTTGGATGTGTTATATTTTTTTTCTGTTGTTGAATATTAAAGCAAGCTATAAAAATTATTCATATAGAATAAATGTGGATATAATTTTTACTTGCTGATAAATTTAATTATCAAATCAATTAAGCATTTTATAATTCATAAAATAATTTATGAAATTATCGTTTTGATTCCCTTTAAGTAAAATTAGATATAATTTTATTGACAATAATATGATTGTCTACTATCTTTTTTATTAATTCGTTCTATTTTTAATTATTTCAAGGTTTGCATTTAAATATACTCTTAATTTTATTTTTTTATATATAAAATACATTTATTCATATTTATCCTTTTCTTTTATAATGATTTAATGTATTATTCTGTCCAATTTTTATAGGTACGGTCCTCTTTCTTTTTTGTAGAGTTTAAAGTTTTTCATTTTTCCGTTCGGGTTCTTTTTGTAAAATTTGCTAAGTCTAAAATATAAAATGTGTTGTTTTATTTAATTATTTATTTTTGTAATTTCCTTTATTAATTTTTATATTTTTAAAATTGAATAGTTAATTTTCTCCTGTTATGCTTTTGCGTTGTTCATAACTCCTTTCAATATATGGTTGATGAATTTTTTGCATATATACCCATTTTAACCTTTCTAAATCAGATAATAAATAATTTGAAATAATTAAATAAAACTTTTTAATAAAAGTGTAGTGTGTTGAAAATAGACACTCGCAAGATAAAGTAATTTTGGTAAACTTAACTTGAATTTTTTTTAGTTTTTTATTTTTTTCACCAATTTAAGCTGATCCAAAATTTATCCTTTATTTTTAGATAGTAATATGAAAACGCATCATTAAAGATGCGTTTTTAGTTTGAGTATTCCCAAATTAAGATATAAAATAATAATTATGAAAAGATTAACAAAACACTTAATTTTGCCAGGCACACTTTTATCAAGTGTTTTGTTAAGTGTTGCGTGCTCAAGTACCTCAAATAAAGAATCTGAGTTTAAAGAAACAAACAAAATTGTCCAAATTCTCAACAAAACTTCGTTAAATGAACAACTCCCTAAAATTGAGTTTTTAAAACCAGATGATAAACTGACTGATTATACATCTGAAGCCTTAGATTGTTTAGAAAAACTAATTGGAGCTCAAATATATGATCCAGTTTCAAACACTACTTTAATTTCAAGAGTAGCTGAAGTAATTCAAAATCCTGGTTTTGGATCAGCTGATATTAAAGTGCAATGAGCGGTTAAAAATTCAACTTTGCCGGCATATTATGTCAAAACATATCACATGAGTGGTTTTAAACCAATTCCGTTAAATCATACTCATTATGTAAAAACCAAGCAAAAAGTTCCATGTCAAGTTTGCTTACTTAAATATAATGGTCAAAAAATCATTAACCTTGATACTCTACTTAAACACCAAGCTTATTCTAATGATTTAGTCAAACTTAATGCTACAAACATTAGTCAACAAGCTAATTTATTAAAAGATCAATTTAAATTCAAAGATAATATTGAACCGTTTATTGAATCTACTTTTTACGAAGTAGCTCAAGAGCTCATTAAAGATCAAGAGTTTGTTAACCAACAAACTATTTCAATAGGTCAATTAGATCTAAAAATATTAACCAGTGCAGGAAAAAGTTTTTTTCAAATGATTCAAGCCAGCTTGAATCCAGTTCCGGTTTTAGAATCGGGTATTAACTTTATTAGTTCGTATTTTCAAGACTTAAATCTTGATTCTTTACAAGGAAAAGATCTTTTATTTGCTTTATATGTCAAATTTTGAGCTCATTATAATTTAGAAATTAATTTTGGTGAATTTAACAATGAAGCCAAAAAGATTTGAATTTTAAGTGAATTAATTAGTTTTTTCAAGTTTACTGATAATAATTCACAAGCTCAAAAATTACAAAAACTTTTAAATCAAATGTTAGGGAGCAATGAATAGAATTGAAAAAATTATTTCACAAAATAGCAATTATTCTCGAAGTGAAATTAAGCACTTAATTTCACAAGGAAAAATATTAGTAAATGGTCAAATGGCTAAAATTGGGCAAAAAATTAATTCAAACGATCAAATTTACATTAATAATCAAAAACTAAAAATTATTAAACATATTTATATTATGCTTAATAAACCCAGCAATTATTTAAGTGCTAATTTTGATAAAAAGCAAAAAGTTATTCTTGATCTAATTGCTGATAATTTACCTAAAAAAGATCTTCACATTTGAGGGCGTTTGGATAAGGATACTCAAGGATTGATTATTTTATCTAATAATGGAATGCTTGGCCATAAACTTTTAGCTCCGAAAAACCATGTTGAAAAAACTTATTATGTGGAAGTCAACAATACATTAGAAGATATTGATCCAAAAATATTTGAACAAGGTGTACAAATATCAAAAGGAAATTTAGTTAAAGGTTTTCTAACAAAAATTGTTAATAATACTTGTTATTTAACAATTGATCAAGGAAAATTTCATCAAGTCAAACTAATGTTTAAAACAATTGGGAAACAAGTAACTTTTTTAAAACGAGTCTCGTTTGCTGGGATTGAATTAGACCCAAATCTTGAATTAGGAGAATATCGTTTTTTAACTCAAAGCGAAATTGATATACTTGAAAACATAAGATAAATAAGTGGCTTAAACGCCATTTTTTTCTTTTTCTCGATAATTTTCGCTAAAAAACTATTATCTAGTTGATGAAATAAGTATAATTTTTTTAATATTTTTTATGGAGGATTAATGAATAATTTACAAGATGTGGTAAAAAATTACCATCAAAGAATTGATGAGATTGTTAAAAGCAATTTAAACGATGATCAAAAAGATCTCATCAAACAAATTCTAATAGATGTTGCAAATAATGAAAATGCTGACGAAGCTATAATTCAACAAGTATATCAATTATTGATTCAAAGAGTAAAAATTGGTTTTACTTTTGATGCTGCTCCGACAACTAAAGTAGATACAATTTCTTACCTTAAGAAAAACAAAGAACTTTCTTTTAAAGGTAGCGAAAATTCGACACAAAATACTCTGATAATCGGAGAAAATTTTGATGCTCTCAAAAACCTTCTTTTTATAGAAGCAGAGAGAGAGAGAGAGAGAGAGAGAGTAATTACGGTTATGATGTAATTTATATCGATCCTCCGTATAATACTGAAAGATCTGCATTTGAAGGAAATCGAATTGCAGATGATAAAGAAAAAATTGATGCTAAAAAGTTTATCTACCGTGATAAATTTAGTCGAAACGGTTGATTAAACATGCTTAAAGAGCGTTTAGAAATTGCTAAAAAACTTCTTAGTAATCAAGGAGTTATTTTGGTCTCAATTGACGACAATGAGCAAGCATATTTAAAAGTTTTAATGGATGAAATTTTTGGAGAAGAAAACTTTCTAACAAACTTTGTGTTTGCAAAAACTTCTGGACCGAATAATAATTCAGCAAAAGCCTGAATTTCAATAAACCATGAATATATTGTTTGTTATGCGAAGAATATTAAAAATATTAACATCAAACTAAATGAAAGAAAAGAAGAAAGATTGAAACAATTTAAAAATCAAGATAATGATCCAAGAGGGAGCTGAGCTAAGGGGTATATAATCACTCCAACATTTAACAAAGAAAACCATTATCCAGTTGATTTTAACGGTAAAACCTACTATTTAGAAAAAAACTATTCTTGATCATACACCAAGGACAAAATGCTTGAGATGATTAAGGAAAATAGAATAGGTGCAAAAGGCGATAAATTATTTAAAAAAATATTTTTGAACGAATCTAAATCTGGAGTAAATCCTATTTCAACAATTTTTGATAATCAATTAAACAATGGTAAAGATAATAATTTGGATATAGATATTTTTAGAATACTGCCTGAATTATTTTTGGAAAGTTTCTTAATAAATCCACAAGAACATGGAAGTTCTACAGAAGGCACAAGAATTCTTTCTAGTATTTTAGGAACTAAAAAGTTCTTGTTTCCTAAGTCAGTTAAATTACTAATATATTTAATTAATATTTTTTCACTTGAAAATTCAAGAATATTGGATTTTTATGCTGGATCAGGAACAACTGGACATGCTGTCTTAGAACTAAATAGACAAGATGGAGGAAATAGAAGTTATACACTTGTAACAAATAACGAAAACAAGATTGCAAAGAATATAACATATGAGAGACTTTATCGAATAAATAAAGGAGAGGGTTCAAAAATCAAAGAAGAATTTGATTGAATTGAGAAAAATAATGCTTTTAATTCAACACTTGATGTTTATGATATTGAATATAAAAACATGAGTATAAAAAGTAATAAACAACTTGATGACTTACTTAATGAAGTTAATCAAATGCTCAATAATTTTGGAATTAAAAATAACTCTCTGACAAGTGATAAAATATTAGCCAAATTAAGATCATTAAAAGCGATGGGAGAATAAAAAATGAGCTTTATTCTATCGAAAGTCCAGCGTGAAGCAGTAGATCAAATCTATCATTTTTGAAAAAACAGACATCAAGATCCTAAAAATAGAAAAGTAATTTTTAAAGCTCCAACAGGAAGCGGTAAAACCTTTATGATTGCTAAATTAATAGATAAAATTTTAATCAACAATCATAATGATAAAAAAATTTTCTTCTTAATTGCAACTCTTTCTTCAGCTGAACTGCCTTTACAATTTGCTAATAAACTTGAAGAATATAAAATCGGTTTAGTTAATGATAATTTAAGTATTGTAAATATTCAATCGCCTTCAAAATCGGAGACTAAAAGTAACAAAGATTATAATTTTAATTTAACCTACAAAAATTGTGATGTGATGATTGTTGGAAAATCTTCTTTTGGAGAAGGCAGAATCTTCACAGATTATGGGATTTTAGACGGTATGTTAAATTCGATTAAAAATGATGATGAAGTTGAATTAATTTATATTCGTGATGAGGCCCATATTGGAACAATAAAGAAAAGAAGCGCTAAGAAAAAGAAAATAACAAATGATGAAGAAATTAGCAAGAATTTTGAAGATTCAGTTAATTCAATTGCTTCTTTTTCAATCCAAATGACTGCGACTCCACAAGATGACGAAAATTTAGTCGAAATTACTGAAGAAGCTTTATTAAGAGATGATAGTTTGCAATTATTAAAAAGACGTCTTCATTTTAATGTTAACTTAGATACTTCTGATGACGTTGATGATGAAAAACTATTAAGAAAAGCTTGTCAAAAATTTAAAGAAATTAAAAAGCAATACGGATCTAAAAAAGAAGAAAAATTAGTCGGTATTAATCCGGCTATGCTGATTCAAATTAGAAATAAAAAGAATGATTCAGATTCAGAAATAGATGAAGAATTACAACAAAATATTAATAAATATATTCAAATTATCGAAAGCGAAGGTTTACAATGAGCAACATACTTTAGCGATTCCAAATACTCAACCAAGAGCAGAGAAGAAATAACTTTAAAAAACTTATCAGCAAATAATTCAAGTATTGATGTAATTTTATTTAAAGTTGGTCCTGCAACTGGATGAGATATTCCACGTGCTTGCATGCTTGTTCAGTTGAGAAAAATTTTTTCGAGCACTCTTAATACCCAAACCATTGGAAGAATTAAACGTAATCCAAATCCTAATGGCCAATTACCTATTAATAGTATTGGTAATGATTATTTTATTTATTCAAATGTTGATAGCAAAATTAACCAAAGTATTTTTTATTGAAAACTCAAAGAAGAAGTCAAGAAATATCAATACAAAATATTTACCGGAAGAGTTGAAACAAAAAAAGTTATCAGTAACTTTGATAAGGTTAATTATGAAAAATATTTGAATGAAATTATCAGCATTAAAAAGATTAAAACAGCATTGGCAGAATTAGATCAATATTACGAAAGCAATCAATTTTTAATTGGGCGAGAGGGTGTTTTTATAAAATCTAAAACCGAGCGAGTTCCATATATTGATTCAAAAATTTATAACAAAATTGAACTAAGGCTGTTTGTTAATGAACTTAGAGAGATTAATAAAAAATATTTTGTGCCACTAGGAGAAAATTATCTTTACAAGCGTTTTGCTCAAATATCCTCGATAATTAATGAAGAATATTTTTCACAGGACCTTTTTGAATATATTGTTTATAAAAAATTACTTAACTTAATCATTGAAAAGGCTAAACATTATCATAAAAACACAAATATTGAGGGTCAATACTCAATTGATATTAAAGAAATTCCGGAAAATTTTGTGCAAATTTATAAAGCAGAAAATCAAAATAAATATCCTATTAAAGGTAATATGGAATTAAAATTTGCTTATGATCCTAAAAAACATAAAAACTTATTGCTGGATTCTGCTAGTGAAAAAATGTTTTTAGAACATTTAAAAAGCTGATTAAATTTTAAAAATAATCCTGGAAAAAATTTGACTTTATGAAATCGAAACGATTCGTCAATTGGCGTAAGTTATGAATATCTTGCTAAAAATCAACATGATAATATCGTGCAACTAAAACAAAGTTTTCCCGATTTATATCTTATTATTAATCAAGTTCATATTGTAATTATTGAAATTAAAGCATATCAAAATGACATTGATGAGCAAAAAACCGATTATTTATTAAATGCTTATAAAAAATATGTTCAAAGTTTTATTAAACAAGAAAAAATGAATTTGTTCCCTGAATATAATTTAAATCAATCGCTAACAATGTTAGTTTGTTATCCAATTACCAAATCATTTATTCAAGTAAAAGGTTATAGTTCAATTGAAACATTAGCTAATTTTTTAAAAACTCCTGAAAGTGAAAGTACTACTTTAAGAAGAATTGTTGAAGTTATTCTTAATCAAAAGAATGAAAAATAGCTGCAAAAGCTATTTTTTCTTTTTTGTTAAATAGTGTATTAAAAATGATTATCAGCACAATTAAATAAGTATAATTTTTATAATTAATTTTTATGGAGGATTAATGAATAATTTACAAGATTTGGTAAAAACATACCAAAAACAAGTTGATGAAATTGCGAAAAGCAATTTAAATCAAGATCAAAAAGAATTAATTAAAGAAATTTTGTCAATAATTTCACAAAAAGAAAATGTAAGTGAATATTTAATTCAACAATTATTTCAATTACTGATTCAAAGAATTAAAATTGGTTTTACTTTTGATGTTGCTCCAACAACTAAGGTGGATACAATCGCATACCTACAAAAAGATAAAAAGCTATCTTTTAATATAGATAAAGAAAAAAATACTCACAGCTTAATTATTGGTGAAAATTATGACGCTCTCAAAAACCTAATTTTTATAGAAGCAGAGAGAGAGAGAGAGAGAGAGAGAGAGTAACTTTGGTTATGATGTAATTTATATTGATCCTCCGTATAATACTGAAAGTTCTGCAAAAGAAGGAAACAGAGTTGCAGATCATAATGAATTTGTTGAGGCAAAAAAATTTATCTATCGTGATAAATTTAGCCGAAACGGTTGATTAAATATGTTAAAAGACCGTTTAGAATTAGCTCACGAGCTCCTTAATGAAGAAGGAATTATTTTTGTCTCGATCGATGATAATGAACACGCCTATTTAAAAATTTTAATGGATGAAATATTTGGTGAAGAAAATTTCATTAGTAACTTATTTTTCATTAAAAAACCTAGCGGTTCTAATGATAAAAAACATATTGCTGAAACTACTGAATTCATTCTTTTTTATGCCAAAAACAAAAATGCATTTGAAGTAAATTTGCTTAAAAAGCCAATTGATATACTCGATTGAAAATATAACGCTAAATACAATCGATACGAAAAAGATGGAAGCCAGTTGGAAAAGGGTGGGGATGAATCTTTTTTAACTGATCGCCCAAATTTAGGTTATGTAGTTTATTACAATGAAAAAACAGAAAAAGCTGTAATTAGACATGACTATGATAAAGAAAACTTAAATGAAAATTCAACTCAAGAAATCTATAGTTTTAATCAAGAATTAATTGATAAAGGTTTTGTCCCGATAATCGCTAGATTATATCGAGGAAAACTTGGAAGATGAAAAGTTGCTGATAAAAAACTTCAAGAGTTAATAGAAAATGAGTTAATAAAATTTAAAAAAACAAACAATGGGTGAAAAATATACAAAAAAGATTTTGTTTTGGCTCAAGAAGAACCTCATAAACTTGTAAAACCTAGAGATATGATTAGTTTCACTTCCAATTCAAAAGGGACTATATTATTAAGATCTATTTTCCCAAATAATGCCAAATCAGTTTTTTCTAATCCTAAACCTGTAGATTTAATTTCGTATTTAATAAATTTACATACTAAAAATAATGCTAAAGTTCTCGATTTTTATGCTGGATCAGGAACAACTGGACACGCTGTTTTAGATTTGAATAAAAAAGATGGTGGCTCAAGAACTTATACACTAGTGACTAATAATGAAAATAAAATCGGTACAAATGTAACTCATGAGCGACTTTATAGAATAAATTACGGAACTGATTCTAAGAAAAAAAGAAAAATAGATTGAGCTGAGGAAAATAATCCATACAAATCAAATTTAAATGTTTATCAAATTAAATATAAAAACATGGCCATAAACAAGAAAGAAGACCTCGATAAGTTATTAAATGATGTCAAACAAATGCTTATTGATTTTAATATACCAACAGATACAATTGATATAACTAAAATCTTATCTAAATTAAGATCGCTAAGGGCTTTAGAGAATGATAAAGATTTAGATTCGAAATAAGTATAATTTAAATGTTATATTTATGGAGGACTAATGAATAATTTACAAGAATTATTAAAACATTACCAAGGCAAAATAAACGAAATTGCCAAGAGTAATTTAAATGATGATCAAAAAGAATTAATTAAGGAAATTTTATTAGCAATTTCTCAACAAGAAAATGCAAATGAATTTTTAATTCAACAAGTATATCAATTATTGATCCAAAGAGTCAAAATCGGGTTTACTTTTGATGCAGCACCAACAACTAAGGTAGATACAGTGTCTTATTTAAAAAAAGACAAAAAACTTTCTTTTGAAAATAATAAAAATCAAAATAAAAATACTTTAATTATTGGTGAAAATTATGACGCTCTTAAAAATCTAATTTTTATAGAAGCAGAGAGAGAGAGAGAGAGAATAACTTCGGTTATGATGTAATTTATATCGATCCTCCGTATAATACTGAAAGTTCTGCAAAAGAAGGAAACAGAGTTGCAGATCATAATGAAAAATTCAAGGCTAAAAAATTTGTTTACCGTGATAAATTCAGCCGAAATGGTTGATTAAATATGATGAGTGAACGACTTGAATTAGCTAAAAATTTACTCACTGAGCAGGGTGTTATTTTAGTATCAATAGACGATAATGAACACGCTTATTTAAAAGTTTTAATGGACGAAATATTTGGTGAGGAAAATTTCATTGCTAATTTTATATTTGCCAAAAGCAAGGCACCTAAAAACGATAAAAAATCAATTACAATCAATCACGAATATATCGTTGCTTATGCTAGAGATATCCAAAATATTAATATTAAATTAACAGAAAGAACCGAAAATCAATTAGCTCAGTACCAAAATAAAGACAACGACCCAAGAGGGCCGTGAGTAGATTGTCAAGTTACATCACCAACATACAGAAAAAGTACAGATTATGAAATTGTTGTTAATGGCAAAACTTATACACCGGGTAAAGACAAAAGCTGACTTCATACAAAAAATAAAATGATGGATTTAATAGCTGATAACAGAATATTAGTTGGCCAAACCACTTTAAGATTAAAAAGGTTTCTTTCTGAAGTTAAAGAGGGGATATCTCCTGTTTCGATTATATATGATGAAAGAGTTGATAGTAGTCTGGATGGAAATTGGGATTTAGACTTCATAAAGTTATTTAATATAGAATATTTAAAAACATTTTTGATTGACAAAAATAAAACAGGAAGTGCACAAGACGGAACCGTAGTTCTTACTAGTATTTTAAATAATAGACTTTTTCAATACCCTAAATCACTAAAACTACTTGAATATTTAATAAACATATTTTCTCTGGAAACATCAAGAATATTGGATTTTTATGCTGGATCAGGAACAACAGGACATGCTGTTTTAGCATTGAATAAAAAAGATGGTGGCTCAAGAACTTATACACTAGTGACTAATAATGAAAATAAAATTGGAGAAAAAATTACCTACGAAAGACTTTACCGAATAAACAAAGGTAAAGGAACAAATAATGAAAATTTTCCTTGAATAAAAAATAAGAAAAATGAAGTATTTAATTCGAATTTAGATGTTTATCGAATTAAATATAAAAATCTGAAAATAGATAATGATCAAGATCTAGATAGTTTGATTGATGAAGTTAATCAAATGCTTAATGATTTTGGTATATTGAATGTTAACGTTTCTACCAATAAAATCCTATCTAAATTAAGATCACTAAAAGCATTAGGAGAATAAGAAAATGAAGTTAGAATTATCAGAAGTTCAAAAGGAAGCTGTTGATAAAATTTTTAATTTTTGACAAAAGCGTCTTGATGAACAATATGAAGACGAAGAATATAAAAAAATAAGTTTTAAAGCCCCAACTGGAAGTGGGAAAACATTTATGATTGCAAATGTCATTGATCAAATGATTGAAGCTCATAAGGACACAGGTGAAAAATTGTTATTTCTAATTGCAACTATTTCATCAGCTGAATTACCTAAGCAGTTTGCCTATAAACTTAACGAATATAAATCATCACTTTGAAATAACAATATGAAAATTCAACATATTGAATCTCCTTCAAATCAAAATAACAAAGCTAAAAAAGACCGAAGCAACAACATATTATATGAAAAATATGATGTGATGATTGTTGGTAAATCTTCCTTTGGGAAAGGAACTATTTTTTACCAAGAAGATGTAATTAATAGGATGATTGATTCGATTAAAAATGACGATAATATTAAACTAATATACATCCGTGATGAAGCCCACATTGGTGCTGATGAAAGAAACAATAAAGATCAAGATTTAGCAAATTTTGAAAACCTAGTTAACAATGCCGCTTTTTTCTCAATTCACATGACCGCAACTCCGATAAAAACTGATAAAGTAGTTGAAATAACTGAGTTAAGTTTATATAACGATAAAGAAATGCAACTTTTAAAAAAGCAGGCTTTATTCAACGAAAAAATTGGAGGCGGATATACTTTGGATGATGTTGATATTTTAAAAGCTGCTTGTCAACAATTTAAAGAAATTAAAAAGGAATATGGCAACACTAAAAAATACAAAGAGCTCTTAGGAATAAATCCGGCTATGCTAATACAAATCAGAAGTAAAAGTAACGGAAAGGATAAAAAAGAGGATTTAGAGCTTGAACAGAATGTTGAAAAATACAAAAGAATAGTTGAAGAATTTGGGTTAAGTTGAGCAACTTATTTTGATTATTCCAAAACTTCATCTAGTATTCATGAAAAAATAGATTTAAAAAATTTATCAGCAAATAGCTCAGCAATAGATGTTATCTTCTTTAAGGTCGGTCCAGCAACTGGGTGGGATATTCCTCGTGCTTGTATGCTTGTTCAACTTAGAAAGGTTTCATCAGATATTTTAAACATTCAAACCATTGGAAGAATTAAGCGCAATCCAATTCCTAAAACTAAGCTACATGATGAACATATTGCTAATAAATATTTTCTCTATTCAAATTATTCAAAAACAAACATTGATGAATTAGCAATTTGAAAAATTAGAGACGATATTAAAAAATTAAATTATAAAATTCCATACGGAAAAATTGAAGTACAAGTCTTAACTAAGGCTTTTGATAAAGAAAAATATTTACAAAAAGTAAGTAATATTATTAAATTTAACGAAACTAAAATTTATCTTGAAAAATATGAAGAAGAATACCGAAGAAATGGTTTTTTAATTGGCGAATCGCGCAATTACAAAAACAGTGCTAACGAAAATAAAATTTATATTACTTCTCACCTTTATAATAAAATTGATCTAAGACTTTTTATTAACAAACAAAGAGTGATTAATAAAAAATATTTTAGTGAAATTGAAAAAGAATGTCTTAAAAATTTATACAATCAGTTTGCTCCTAAAATACAAAAAGCACATTTTACCTTAGAATTGTTTGAATATATAGTCTATAAAGAATTCCTTCCTTTAATCATTGGTGAATATAAGAAAATTGCAAAGAAAGTAATTTCTCAAACTGATTCAAACTCTTTTGTTCTTGATTGAGCTGAAATATCGGAAACTTTTGAACAAAAATTCAACTTAGAGACAGATGAAAAACTATTCATTTTTGGAAAAGGAACAGAAAAGACAAAGCAAAGATTTCCTTATATGATTAATGAAAACGATCAATTAAAATTAGACTCTGAGCCAGAAAAAGAGTTTATGAGAGTTTTAAAAGAAACTTTAGAAAATAATCGAACACTCCGTGAATTGATTACCTTATGAACCAGAAATAAGGTTTATAATGGATTTTCATATGGTTATTTAGAAAATAATGATGATATAAATGTTAAAAAAAGCTATCCAGACTTATTATTAATAGTTAAGGAAAATCATATGCTTT
Source organism: Mycoplasma sp. 1578d (assembly GCF_024582695.1). Lineage (NCBI taxonomy): Bacteria > Bacillati > Mycoplasmatota > Mollicutes > Mycoplasmatales > Mycoplasmataceae > Mycoplasma > Mycoplasma sp. 1578d. Next base: position 233,910 of record NZ_CP102081.1, on the reverse strand, counting down.
TTGTAGAGGTTAAATCTGAAAAAGATATTGATCCACAAAAAACAAACCAATTATTAAGTGCTTATGAAAAATATGTCCATAAATTCAAGGAAAAAGAACAAGATAAGAAAGTTAAATCATTAACTATGCTTATTTATAAACCCAAAGAAAATACAAATTATGCATATATTGAAGGTTATAGTTCGATCAATAAATTAAACCAATTCTTAAAAAAGCTAATGACAGAACCAGAACCAACTCAATTAAATTATGTGATTGATTTAATTATTGATCCTAAATAAAATAAAAGCAGAACATTTGTTCTGCTTTTCTGCTTTTGTTATATTATTCTTTTTCAGTTTGTGTTTGCTCTGATTCTTCTGATTTAATGACATCAACAGCAACTATTTCATCACCTTCTTTAAGGTTAATTATTTTTACCCCTTTGGTATTACGTGAAGTGAGTGAAATTTGATTAATTTTAATTCGAATAGTGTTTCCGCTAGTAGTGATAATAATCAACTCATCTTGTAGTGAAACAAAACGAGCAAAGACTAAATGACCAGCTTTATCTGAGTTAATTCCAGCAACTCCTTTAGCTCCACGATTAGTAATTCTAAATTCATCGCTCTTAGTTAATTTACCGTATCCTTGACTTCCGAGTGAAAGAATGTACTCTCCATCTGAGCTTGATGAAGCTGAAATAACGTGTTGATCTTCTTGGAGATGAATTGCTTTAACACCAATTGCAACCCGACCAAGTGAACGCAGTGAATCAGCACGGAACACTACAATGCTTTTTTGATTATTAGCAATTAAAATGTAATCATCATTTGAAGCAATAAATGCCCGAACTAATTCATCTCCCTCATTAAGCTTAAAGGCATTAAGTCCATTTCTCCGCACATTATTAAATGAAATAAGCGGGCTTTTCTTGATGATTCCTTTTTTGGTCACGGTTGTTAAATAAGTGTTTTCGCTATAATCCGGCACATCAAGCATTGAAATGATTTTTTCTCCATTTTGGACATCTAAGTTTTGAATGATGTTAATAAATGGAATCCCTTTAGATTGTTTTGATCCTTGAGGAATTTGGTGAGCACGAATTTTGTACGCTTTTCCTTTATTTGAAAATAATAATAAATCAGTATGTGTGCTGGTGTGAATGATGGTATTAATATCATCATCATTATAGGTTTTCATGCTAATTGAACCAACTCCACCACGATTTTGAGTATTATATTCAGATAAAGAAACACGTTTGACATATCCATTCACACTGCTGGTAATGACAATTTGTTCTTCGGCGATAAGATCTTCATCCGAAATAACACCAACAGCCGAAGAATCGATTTTGGTTCTCCGCTCATCATTAAATTGCTCTTTGATTTGGTTCAACTCATCAATAATAAGTTGAATTAATTTTTCTTCAGATTCTAAAATTGATTGAAGATAAGTTATTTCTTGACGTAATTGATCAATTTCTTGAGTCATTTTCTCATAATTAAGACCGGTTAGTCTTCTAAGTGACATATCCAAAATAGCTTTAGTTTGCTTTTCGCTTAATTCATAACGCTGTGCTAAACGTTCTTGAGCTTGAGCATCAGTTTTACTTGATTGAATAATCTCAACTACTTCACGAATGTTTTGAATAGCAATTTTTAAACCATCAAGAATGTGAACTCTTTCTTGGGCTTTGTTTAAATCAAATTGTAAACGACGAGTAACCACTCTTTTTTGGTGTTGCAAGTAAACTTCAAGTGCATCTTTAAGATTTAATAATTTTGGCTCCCCGTTAACTAGAGCAACCATATTAACATTGAAATTGGTTTGTAAATATGACTTTTGATATAGCTTATTGAGTAAAATATGTGGATTAACTCCTTTTTTAACATCAATTACAATCCGAATTCCTTCACGGTTGGATTCGTCCCGTAAATCTGAAATCCCTTCAATGACTTTGTCCTTGTGCAATTCAGAAATTTTTTGAACAATGGTTGATTTTTTAATGGCATATGGAATTTCTGTAACGATAATTTTTGATTTACCGTTTAAAAATTCTTGCACTTCACATTTTGAACGAACTGGAATTTTTCCTTTTCCAGTTTCATAAGCATCATAAATACCTTTAGTTCCTAAAATAATAGCTCCTGTTGGAAAATCTGGCCCTTTGATATACTCCATTAACTCTTTAGTGCTAATATTTTTATTTTTAGCATAAGCAATAGTGGCATCAATGGCTTCACCTAAATTATGTGGTGGGATTTCTGTGGCCATTCCAACAGCAATTCCGGTGGCTCCAGAAACTAGTAAGTTAGGGAATCTTGAAGGTAAAATTTCAGGCTCTTTTTCACTAGCATCATAATTATCTACAAAATCAACAGTGTCTTTTTTAATTCCTTCAAGCATTTCAGCAGCAACTTTAGACATTCTAGCTTCAGTATAACGCATTGCTGCTGCTTCATCACCATCAATTGAACCAAAGTTACCATGACCATCTACTAGTGGATAACGCATTGAAAAATCTTGTGCCATCCGAACCATAGCTTCATACACTGAAGAATCACCATGTGGGTGGAATTTTCCTAACACATCCCCAACGATACGAGCACTTTTCCGGTGTTGACTTGAGGGAGTGATTCCAAGTTCGCTCATGTCAAATAAAATTCTACGATGCACTGGTTTAAGCCCATCACGTGCATCAGGAAGAGCACGTGAAACAATAACGCTCATTGCATATTCTAAGAATGAATTGTTCATTTCATAATCAATTGAAATGGGTGCAACACTTAGAGTTGGTTCTTCAAGTATTTGTGATTGAACTTGATATTGCTCTTTAGCTTGAGGAATTTCTTCTTCGAATTCTTCCTCAATTAACTTAGTTTGCTTTTTTCTAAAAACAACTCGATTGTTTTCTTCATATTCATATTCTTTATCTTCTTCTAAAGATAACTTAATTTCTTCATCGTTTTTATTCTTATTTTGAGCCATATTCAGTCCTTTTATAGTATATATATATTTTATTATATCATTTTCCACAATTTTAGCGAATAAATGATATAAATTAAATCTCAAATTAATCTAAATAATAGTAAAAAACAAATACTACTTGAGTATTTGTCCGTGGAATAAGTTAACGTTAGCTCGCTAAAATACCTGAAATTTTTTTGTTTTTTAAATCCACATTTTCAATAATACAATTTAAAATCATTCCTGGATAATAAAGATCAATTGGAGATTGATCTTTATTCAAATTAAGTTTAGAACTGTGAATAAATAAACTAGTTTTAACTCCAATGTATAAGAATAATCCAAAATCAGTCACATTAGAAACAGTTCCTTGAATTTGCATTTGAGGCTGAATATCTTCATCATTAATTATGGTATCTTTTAATACAAAACCATCTTTTGAGTTCCGAATGAGTTTAGTTGGTGAACTAAGGGCGTTTAAAATGAGTTCAAGTTGATACACATTGCTTGAATAACGTTGGATTAATTCGTTTATGTTCAAATGCGAAACATCAATTCCGTTTTCATTTGGTTCTAGTTGATAATCACTAATAATTTGTTTAGCTAAAGTATATGATTCTGGGTGAATAAAAGTTTTATCTAAAAATTCTTTTGAGTTGAAAATTCGCAAGAATCCAATTGCTTGCTCAAACGTTTTAGAGCCAATTCCTTTGACTTTTTTCAGCTCATTTCGATTATTAAAAATTCCATTTTCTTTTTTATATTCAATAATATTTTGAGCATGTTTATTTGATAAACCTGGGACATAAGTGAGAATTTCTTTTGTGGCAGTATTTAGATCAACTCCAATTGAAGAAACAACTTTTTGCACCTTAAAATCCAAATAATGTTGGAGTTCTTTTTGATCCACATCATGTTGATATTGACCAACTCCTAATGATTTAGGATCAATTTTAATCAGTTCATTTAACGGATCCAAATATTTACGTCCAATATTAATGGCACTACGTTGTTGTTCGTCTAAATCAGGAAATTCCTCACGAGCACTCTTACTTGCTGAATATACACTAGCCCCAACTTCAGAGACAATTGCATATTTAATGTTTAATTGATATTGAGCAATTAAATCACTAATAAATTTTTCAGTTTCACGCGATGCAGTTCCATTTCCAATTACAATGATGCTAATGCTGTGTTTTTTGATCAAATTTAAAGTGATTTTCTCAGCATTTTCTACGTTTCTTGCTGATGTAAATTTAGCGGCAAAGGGTGGAAAAATTTTAACTACTTCATCTAAAAGCTCACCATTTTGATTTAAACAAGCTAATTTGCATCCATTTGCAAAAGCCGGATCAATTGCGATAATATTATGCCCTGAAACTGAAGGGCCATTTAAAATTTTCTCCACTAAATTTGAGAACAAAATGATTGAATTGCTTTCAGCTTTAGCGAAAAGATCATTAAAAATTTCACGTTCTAAGCTTGGTAGAATTAATCTTTTCAAACTATCTTGAGCTACAATTAAAATAATTTGACGATTAATTTTAGCTCGATCATATTTTCATAAAATATCGTTTAATAAGAATTCTTGATTATATTCAAAACTTAATTTGAGAATTTTATTATCCACCCCACGATTAATTGCCATGACATTATGATTTTTAATAAATTTAATTGGAACTTTATAGGCATAATAAATTTTAAAGGTTTCATTCTCATCTTCGCTTTTGGGATTTTTAACGGTAGTGATTGAACCATAATTAGCGATTCTTTCTTTAAACTTTTTACGCAATTGTAAATCTTCAGAAAAAATTTGAGCAATGATGTATTGAGCTAATTGTAGTGCTTGTTCAATTGAAGTGACTTTATCGCTTAAATATTTTTGTGCTTCTTTTTCTGGAGAAAAATTGACATTTTTATTGAAAAGAATTTTTTTGGCTAATGGCTCAATTCCTAAAGCAATTGCTTCAGTAGCCTTAGTGATTTTACCTTCTTTGTAAGGTTGATAAATTGCTTCAAGTTCAGCTTTGCTTTGAGCTTGAAGAATGTTATTTTTTAAATCTTCACTAAGGAGATTTTTTTCATCTAATATTTTTAAAATTGCTTCTTTACGCTTAAATAGCTCACTTTGGTATTTATGTAAATCTTCAATTTTATAAATTTGTTCATCACTGAGTCCACCAGTGGCATCTTTACGATAACGGGAAATAAAAGCAACTGTGTCTCCGTTTGCAAGCATATCCAAAACAATTTGAACTTGATTTGGGGTAATATTTAATTCCTTTGCTACTACTTGTATAGCTGATTCAAAATTAGACATTTTTCTCCTTATTGATGATTTGATTAAATTTTGCATTTTCAGCACTTGTTTTAGTTTTGGTCATTTTTAAAGCATAAAGAATGGTGCTTTTGGTTGTGACTGGTGCTAATTTTTGAACGGTGTGTTCAAGCATGGCTAAATTAGTTTTTAAGTTTGATAAATTACTTAAAATAACATGTTCTTCAAGGTTATGAATTTTAAACTTTAAATTATCAGGAAAGACAATTAATGAAGCGGCAGGTACTTTTTGACCAATCGTGTTTCAAATATGTTGAATATGTTTTTCGTTTTGCAAGATTGGATTTTTAAACTTCATTTTTCGGTTGTTTTTAGAACTAAGTTCAATAAGTTCGCTTGCTCCATCACCTGACATAGTTCCATTGAAAGCTTTATACTCAAGTACTACAATTAACGAATCACTAACTAATAAGCCATCAATTTCATACATGATTGAATTATAACTATATACTCCCCCACTAACATGAGTAAAGGAACTATTTTTAGTGAGATCTTTGATTAAATTATCTACTTGCTCTTCGAATTTAAGTCCAATGGTTTGACGTTTATTTTGTTTATATTTACGCCAAAAGTAAATTGACAAAACAAATAAAAGTAATAGCGAAATAACTACAAGAGCTCAAATTGTAGCTTTTTGGCTATTGCTAAATGATGTTGTTGACATTATATTTTCTTGAAAAATATTCTTGATCTGCTCGCTCATAATTTCCTTGTTTTTATATTATAGCAAAGTGCCAAAAAAGAAGGTTTGTACCTTCTTTAAAGCTTAACTTTTTTGCTCTTTATCCGAATTAGTTAATTTCTTTAAATCATTATTGGAAATTAATGATTTAGAATGGTGGTTTTTAAATTTAATGATTTTATGAAGAAATGGATTGAAATAATGGTTATTAAATCCTTGTAGTATGACATAAACCACGCTTGATAATAAATTAGCTAAAATCATGGTCACTGTTGCAATAGCAACACTATTGATAATTTTATCTGCCGCAATGTTTGAGTTAGTATATAGAAAGAGTGTTGGTAATTGCTGAGCTAATCCCCTTGCTGGATTCATTGCCACTGATCCACCCAAGAGTCCAAGTCACACAGACATTGAGATAAGGAGTAAAATCATAAATTCACGATATTTTTCTTTAATTATGGGTGAAAAATATCCAAACAGTAAAATTAAACTCATCAATAATTCAGTGAAAAAGATCACTGTAATCCCAAGATTTAGACTGGGTTTAATTGTGGAAATTTCAACTAAAAAGTTTTTTTGAGCTGATTGATAAGCGTCAATTGGAGTGTTTGCTAATCCATTAGGATTGATTGAAGATCCGATTACGAAAATAATAGCTCCAGCCACAATTGAAGCAAGAAACTGGGTAAAAACTTTATATGAAGTATATCATCCATTATGTAATCCTTTTAAATATCGAGTAATACTTACAATGGGATTAAGATCACAACTTCAACGCAAGAAAATTAATAAACAAAGAGCTAAAATAATAAATCCAGTGAAAAAACCAACAATTCCATTACTTAATAAAGCTCATTTTTCAACAGTATGACCAGAAACATTAATACTTAATCCGGCAAGTCCTAAACTAAGTATTAAAGTTCCAAAAAACTCACTTAATCCATGGATAATTCAAGTGTAAATGTCAATTGGGAGCAGTGCATTGGCTTTTTGTTTGTGTGTAAGTTTAAAGTGGGAAAAAATCTTTTTGAAAAATAAAAATTTCATATTAGCCGTTATGAACTTTACCATCTGGCATTAATTTTAATGCATTGGTAAAGTCTCCACGTTGAGCTGCATTAGCATTATCTAAAGTAATTTTTGCAATTTGACTTAGAGCTACATCAGTTAAATAAGCATAATGTGGTGTGATAAGTACATTATCCATTTGTATCAATTCTTTTCATTCTGGATCAAGTTTTTCAAGCTCAGCTTTATCGGCTGAACGGTCAAGAAAGAATCTTCCTTGTTCACGTTCAAGCACATCACACGCCAATCCCTTAATTTTTCCACTTTTTAGGCCAGCCAATACTGCACTAGTGTCAATCATTTCACCACGAGCAGTATTAATAATAATTACTCCGTCTTTCATTTTATTTATTGATTGAGCATTAATAATGTGTTTAGTTGAAGGGAGCAATGGTGCATGGAGTGAAATAAAATCACTTTGACTCAGCATTTGATCAAAAGTGACAAATTCAAATCCTAATTTTTGAGCTAATTCAGGATTGCTTGCTTGAAGCGGCTCATCAAACACTAAAATTCTTGCTCCTATTGCCTTTATAATTTTAATAAATGCTTGCCCAATTCTTCCACTACCAATCACTCCGACAGTTGAATTATGAACGCAACTTCCAAGTAGTCCATTGATTGTAAAATCATAATTTGAAACTCTTTTATTAGCAATCAATAAATTACGGTTTAATGCTAGAAGCATTAAAACGGCCATTTCAGCAACGCTTTCTGCTGAATAATTAGGAACACGAAATACCTCAATTCCTAATTTATTAGCTGTAGCAAGGTCAACATTGTCATATCCCATTGATCTTTGAAGTAAGAATTTTACTCCATTTTTATGCAATTGTTCTAACACTTCTTTATTAAATCGAGTATTGACAGATCCACCAATTGCATCAAATCCTTTCACTTTGTCAATATTATCTAAAGTAAGGTTTTCTTTAAAATATATAAATTCATGTTGATTATTGTTAAATTGGTCTAAATATTGATTACGTTTTCCTTTTGCATCAAAAAATGCAATTTTCATGATTTCTCCTTATACTTATCTTTTAAGTATAGTTAATTATATTAAATTCTGCATAAGTCCAAATTTACAAATATATGGCGTTTTTATTAGCTGATAAAGTGTAAAATTGACGCTTTTGTACATTATTTGAATAATTGAACTAAAAGATTATTGTTTTAATGAGGTTCTATGAATAAATTATTATTATATTTTGCCCATAAATTCAAAAGCGATACTTACACTATTTACAAAAATATGCGTTCACCATTAAAAAATGTAGATATTGAAATTGAAAAAATATCTAATTTATATCAACAATATCAAATTAATTTTATCGATATGTATGATGACTTATTTCCAGATAATTTGCTTTTTTATAAGTATCCACCGGTTGGATTTTTTACCAAAGGAAATTTAGATTTACTCAAACATGAACAAAAGGTTTATTTAGTGAGTGAAGAAGAAAACGATCATTTTATGAGCTCAAATATTTTAAAAATTGTCCGTAATTGTGTTATTGTAACTAATTATTTTAATAGCGAAAAAACCTTTATTGACAAACTCAAAAAGCTTGGAGCTAAAATTATTTACGTATTAAAAAACGATTTGAGTAAAATAGAGCAAGATAAAATTTCTCAAAATGAACTGTATATCACACTAACACCTTTATTTGACCATGCACGAAGATCAAGTTTTAAAACTACTAATCTTTTTATTGCTGCTTTGTGTCAAAGATTGATTATTTTTTCAACTCAAAACAATACTAAAGTCGAGAATTTAATTTCGTGCTTTGCTAATTTAAATAAAGATGTTTATTGCTTTCCATCTCAAAAAATCAACGGATATAACAATCAATTGATTAAAAACGGGATTCAATTGGTGACTATGATTAGTGAATGTATGAATCTTGAATAAAAACAAAATGTCAATTATGACATTTTGTTTTGCTTTTCTGGGTAAACTGAAACATATTTTCTGTTTCTTTTGCTTTCGTATTTTACATAACCTGTAATTTTGGTAAATAGAGTATCGTCTCCACCACGTCCGACATTTACACCTGGGAAAATTTTAGTTCCTCTTTGACGGTAAATAATTGAACCTGCACTTGCAAATTGTCCATCACCTAACTTAGCACCGAGTCTCTTACTATGACTATCACGGCCGTTCTTAGTCGAACCACCGGCTTTTGTTTTTGCCATTTTCTAAGTCCTATCCTTGAATTGATGTAATTTTAATTCTTGTGTATGGTTGACGGTGTCCAAGTTTTCTTTTGTGAGTTGACTTTGCATTGTGACGATATACCACGATTTTCTTTGCTTTACCTTGTTTCTCGATTACGCCTTGTACGATTGCATTTTTTACGTAAGGTTGACCAATTTTGGTATCAACAAGCAACACTTTATCAAATGAAACTGTTGTTCCTTCTTCACCTTCTAGTTTTTCAACAAAGATGGTTTGACCTTCCTTAACTAATAATTGTTTACCACCTGTTTCGATAATTGCGATCATGCAAATACCTCCAAAGTTGGCTCGTCCTCAAGGTGGCTAAATGCACTTAAAACCTTTTTAGTACGGTTACTTAAGAGTAACATTCCAATTATACAATAAGACTTTAAAAACTAATGTATTTATTCAAACTATTTGGGCTTGCTTTTTCAATAGTTTTAGAATTATCTCATTTATATGAATTAGTTTTATCTTTAATTTCACCACTAATTGAAAATGATGATTTAATTAAGCCAACAATGGGAGCAATTGAATTGATAATCAGCGGAATTGCACTTAATAAAGCTGCAATTGCAAATCCTGGAACAATGTTTACATAATCACTTTGCGGGATTTTGCTTAATTGATTTAGTTTCATGTTTTTCTCCTTTCAAAGTAGTAATAAACTTTTAAAGAATTTGATCAAAAAAGAGAAAAACAAAACAATAGTAGTACTAGACCACTATTGTTCAACATATCGTGTATCAAAGTTTCCAACAACATTCCCGACTGGAATAAGTGAAATTCAGGCTTTGGGATCAATAGATTTTAAATCGCTTATTAAGTTTTTACTTTCAAATAAAAGTACGACTGTTTCAACTTTAAACTTCATTTTTCCATCATATCCTGATTTAAAATCAACAATTTGATAGCTATGTCAGTAATGAATAGTATTAAAATATTGAACAATTTTATCCATTTGATCCGAAACAATAACTAATTTGAGTTTTTTATATTTTGGATAAATAATTGAAATGACAATATTGCTAATTAAAATATAAGTAAAAGTTGATAATTCTCTAATTCCAAAAATAGTAGTGTATTTTTGATTTTTTGCAGCAATATTGGGTTGAACAAATCCCCAAATAAGCAAGAAAATTGAAGCTGTAATGATACCAAACAAGCTTAATAAACCACCAATAGAACTTTTTCTTTTAGTGACAAAATAATAAGCAATAATATCAGTTCCACCAGTTGAACCTCCTGCTTTTCATGCAAGCGAAACCGCTATTCCAACAAAGAAAGCACCTAAGGCACAATAAAGTAAAAATGGTCAAGTGCGTCCTTCGTTATATCATTGAATTTTTAATAATGCAACTTTATCATTGTAATGATTATTAATTCAATTTTGTAAATGTTCAGGTTTAATAAAATAAGCTCCACTAACTTTAGGATTATCACTAACAATCCCTAAATGCGAGATTGCTTCGCTAATGTTAGAATGAAATGCAGTGTGATCTGCGTTATATAAAGTATTAATATCTAAATCATCAGGCACTAAGTTAATAATCGAAGTAATGAATTCATAAATAACTGGTTGTGTAAAAATTAAATTAGCTAAAATTTGCAAAATCATAAAGGTCAAAGTCAGATAAATAAAACTCTTCTTGACTTTTTTTCAAAAAATGACAAATAAAGGAATGTTAACCGCTAAAAAGATTAAGGCAAAATATGGGCGAAGCTGTTTAATTAAAATTTGAAGCAAGGTAGGAATTCCAGTTCATCCTGAAGGAACTGTATCTCCACGAGATAAGAAAATTTGAATGGCAAAGTTAAATAAAAAAGCTGATGCAAGCACTAATAAAACTCTTCACCAATAACGTTTAAAAATCACATCTAGCGTTAATTTAACTGTTTGATGTGCAATTAAATATTCGCCCATTTTGTAATCTAATAAACTTAAATTACATTGAGATTTTTCGTTATTATTGACCTTATAATCACTTGGTAAATCTGGACTGATTGAAGCCTGTTTTTTGTGTGTAAAATTATTCATAATATTATTAATGTTAAAATCAATTATATTAAAAAGTTATTAAAAATGAAATAAATAAAAAAGACTGGTAAAGTTTTTTTACCTAGTCTTTTGTGGTTAAATAGATCTTTATTGATCAACAAATTGAGTATCAAATTTTCCGAAAATTGAACTAACAGGGGCAAGCGAAATTCACGCATTAGGATCAACTATTTTGAGATCGCTAATTAAATTTTTACTTTCAAATAAAAGCACGACGGTTTCAATTTTGTATTTAGTTTTGCCATCATATCCTGATTTAAAGTCAATAATTTGGTAACTATGTCAGTATTCAATAGTACTAAAGTAAGCCACAATTTGGTCAAGATCACTTGAAACAATCACCATTTTCATTTTTTTGTATTTTGGATATACAATATGAATTACTCCACTAGCTACTAAAACAAAGAAGAAAGTAGCTAATTCTCTAGCTCCAATAATTGTTCGATAGTTGGCTTGGTCTGCAGAAGAAATATTTGGTTGAACAAATGCTCAAATAACTAAGAACATAATCCCCATAATGGTTGCAACAATACCAATTGCTCCACCAACTGATTTTTTTCTTTTAGTTACAAAATAATAAGCAATAATATCAGTTCCAGCTGTTGATCCACCTCCAATTCATGCTAAGGTAGCCGAAAGACCAACAAATAAGGCTCCAAGTGCACAATAAAGGAAGAATGGTCAGGTTTTCCCTTCATTGTATCATTGTAATTTGAGTAAATTTACTTTGTTTTCATATGATTTGTTTACAAAAGCATCAATATCTTTTAAGGCTTTTGGCACTCCATAGTGCTCAAAAGCTTGAGCTAAGTTGCCTTTAACATTTCCAGCTTGATCATAAAAATCTTGGGTTTTGAGTGTATCTGGAACAAAGTTAAACACAGATGTGATAAATTCAAATACTTTATCATTGCTCAATATGATATTAGCTAAAATTGAAAAAATTAAAAAGAGCATAGTTAAATATAAAAAACTTTTTTTAATTTTGGTTCAAAAAATAGCAAATAAAGGTAAATTAGTTGCAAAAAAGATTAAAGCAAAATATGGACCAACTTTAGGATATAAAATGATTAGTAGAGTTGGAAATCCACTAAATCCAGTTGGAACTGTATCTCCCCGAGTAAAGAAGATTTGTACTGCAAAAATAAATAAAAATGATGACAAAATAACCAGTAATACTTTTCATCAATAACGTTGAAAAATGATACTAATTGTTAATTTTTCAGTTTTTGAATTAATTAAATATTCACGCATTTTGTAATTCTGGATTTGCGAATTACTTAATGAATGATCGTTTAAATTATTTTCATTCATATTATTTTCTAAATTTTATCCTTCTATTTTTTATTATTTTTATAAAGTGATAGTCTATGTAAAAGATTATTTATGTCGAGAAATATTAATTTTTCGACGCGAAATTAATAATTTTTTGTTTCGACGTTTATGTCTAATGTTTTTATTAGTTAATAAGTTAAGTTCTTTTTGAGTGGCACTGATTTGAACAATTAATTTGTTTTCTTCGATCTCTTCTTGTTTTTCTTGCTTACTTTCTTTAAAAACGTCAATAATAAAAGAAATAAATAAATAAACAATAAGAATTATCATTCCTAAAATTATGCAAACATCAGCAAAATTAAAGGTTCCCTTATCAGCTCAAGGAAGGTAGAAAATATCTTTAACATGATTGAGAAACAAAAAGCGATCTAAAGCATTTCCAAATGCACCAGAAGCAATAATTCCTAAACAAATAAAGGTCATTCTAGATTTTTTACTAGTAAAAAAGGGTAATACTAAACCTAAAATAACAATTAGTACGCTAATAGCTTGAATTATTTTAAAATTTGGATTTGGTAAAATGGTTACACCGTGGTGCCAAACACTACGAAATCCAATGATTTTTCAATTAGTTCATTCGTTAGGAGAGGCTGGATTAATACTTTCTGGACGGACAAATCTTACAGATCCATCCGGAAATAAAAGCGGAATTTCTCCCTTAGCATTCATTTTGAATACATCTCCGTGATCAAAAAGAAAGGTTTTAGTAATTTGATCAATTAATAATAAAGCAACAAAAACACCTAGAAAAATACCAAAGTTATATCAAATGAATTTGTGATTTGTCTTAATTGATTTAACAAAATTTTTGGCAATAGATTTATAATTCATTATCAAGTCCTAAATTTTTAACTATTTCGTGACAACTAGAACAAATGTCTCCGTTCATTTGACTTGCGTAAAAATGGTTTCAGCATCTTAAACATTTGATTGAATCAAACTTTTCAACTTTCAATTGATTACCAAAAGCAACATCTCCAACTTGAAGTAGCATTTTTAAATCAAGGTTTGTAATAAATTGACTTACATTTTTTGGAAGAATTAGTTTAAGTTCGTTTGAACGTTTAACCTCTTGGTTTTGAATTGCTTGTTCAATTAAAATATTTACTTGATCTTTTAAAGTGAAGAATTCATTTTTAAATAATTCAAGAATGGGGGTATTAATGGTGTCTTGTTTTGTGAAAAAAATTTCAAAAAAGACTGATTCATGTTTGTTTTCTTTTTGAAAAAATTGATATGCTTCTTCAGCTGTTGTTGGTAGAATTGGTGCAAGAGATGTGATTAAAAATTCTGTGATTAGATATAAATTATGTAGTGTCATAGCTCTTTGTTCATCATCAAGTGGCTTGACATATAAAACATCTTTAATAATTGAAAGATAAAAAGCTGATAATTCAACAACATAATTGTTAATTAACTTAATAACATTGATAAATTTATATTCATCATATGCAATTAATACTTTGTTTTTGATCTTTTTCAATTGCTCATAAATGTATAAATGAATTCCAATTAATTCAACGTTTTGATCAAAAGTATATCCTTGTAAATTAGCTAGTAAAAAGCGAATAGTATTGCGTAATTTACGGTAAATTTCACTATTCTGATTCAAAATATCTTTTGAAATTGAGACATCGTTTGAATATTCACTATTAGCTACTCATAAACGTAAAATATCCGCACCATATTGAGTTACAACTTGCATTGGAGAAATAGTATTCCCTTTAGATTTAGACATTTTGTCGCCCTTAGCATCAAGAACAAAACCGTGTGAAATTAAGTTTTTATATGGGGTTTTACCGTTTCAAGCAACTGCATTAATAATTGACGAATTAAACCAACCACGATATTGGTCGCTTCCTTCTAAATAAACATCATATGGGATTGCTTGATTATCAATATTCACCGCGAGCGAAGAAACACCTGAATCAAACCACACATCCATAATGTCCATTTCACGGGTAAAATTTTTGCCCTTGTATTGTTCAGGTAAAAGTTCTTCAGTGGTTCAATTAAACCACACGTCAGTTCCGTGTTGTTTAACTAAATTAATAACATGGTCAAATAATTGTTCATCTAAAACTGGTTTTTTATCGGCATCATAGAAAATAGTAATTGGTACTCCCCATGATCGTTGACGTGAAATAGTTCAATCTGAACGATTTCGAATCATTGAAAGTAAGCGTTTTTTACCTCAATCTGGGTATGATTTGATTTGAGTGTTGATTTGTTCAATAATTTGATCTTTGATTTTATCAATTGAAACAAACCATTGTGGGGTTCCACGGAAGATAATTGGTTTGTGGGTTCTTCAATCGTGTGGATATGAATGTTTCATACGAGCAAAAGCAAGCATTTTGTGCCCTAAAAACTCTGAAATAGCTTTATTAGCATCACTATAAAACATTCCATCAAACTTAGTATGAGTATTTTCAATATGCCCATCATCAGAAATGTGCATGATCATGTTAAGTTTATTCTCTTTTCCAATTAAAAAGTCATCTTCCCCGAATAAAGGAGCAATGTGAACTAATCCAGTTCCTGCATCAGTAGATACATGGTGCCCAATTACTAATGGAGCAACATTATCTAAAATTGGTGTTTTGTATTGTACATTACTAATTTGTTTTCCGAGAAATGAGCTTACTATTTGATAGTTGTCTCATTTTAATGTATTAGCAACTGATTTTAGTAAATCACTGGCAATGATGTAATGATTATTCGCAACAGCTACACGTACATATTCGATATTTTCCCCTAAAGCTACACCGGCATTAGCTAGTAAGGTTCATGGAGTGGTAGTTCAAATAATGACATGATCGCCAACTTGAATTAATTCAAAATCAGAAGAGATAATTTCAAAAGCCACATAAATTGAAGGTGAAACAACATCTTGGTATTCGACTTCAGCTTCAGCAAGAGCACTTTGTGATGAAGGAGACCAATACACAGGTTTGAGTCCTTTATACACTAACCCATCCATAACCATTTTTTTAAATAATTCTAATTGTTTAGCCTCATAGTTTTTATCTAGGGTAATATAAATATCTTCTAGATCACTTAAAAGTGAAAGTTGTTTAAATTGTTCTTTTTGAATCTCAACTTGACTTAAAGCATATTGAGCAGCTTTAGCTCTAAGTTCTCCAATTGATAACTCATGTTGGTTTAAATTAGCTTCATTGAGCATTCTGTGCTCAATTGGCAATCCGTGAGTATCTCAACCAGCGATAAAAGGTGAGTAAAATCCACTCATTGTTTTATAACGGACGATAATATCTTTTAAGATCTTATTGAGAGCATGTCCTAAGTGTAAATCACCATTTGCATATGGTGGACCATCGTGTAAAATGAAAGCTTGATTATTTTTATTACGTTTTAATAATTTTTGATAAACCTGATTATCGTGCCAAAATTGACAATATTGAGGTTCTTTGATGGTTAAATTTGCTCTCATTTCAAAAGCAGTTGTTGGCATATTTAAAGTTTTCTTATAATCGATCATTTTATGCTCCTGTTTGTCCATTATATTTGTTTAAACATTCTTGTTTAGGGATTTGAATTTGATCACTTCTTACATAATGTTTATGATTAATTGGAATTGGTTTGAAACCACTAATTTTAAAGATTTTGGGATATGAAATAATATTTGGATATTCATCAATAGTTCATTGAGTTTTAATTTCAGCAATATCACTATTAATATTTTGCAAAACACTAATGACTTTTGAACGATAAGTATATCCATTATATTTGAATGAATTGCCTTGAATAAAACACATACAATCAAGGGCTTCAGCAGTGTAATTATTTAATTCACTATCCTTACTTGGGGTATTAATAATTGGTCTAATTTGAAAATAAGGTACCTGATTTAAAGCACTGGCAATTTGTTCTTGAATTTGAAAACGTTGATGATCAGTGCATGAAATCAGTAAAAATGAAGAAGCAGGAATAATGGCACTATTCATTAAAAACAATCATTTTTTCAAGTTTTTTGACACTATTCCTCCTTTATTTGTATTTTTACTTTAAATTATACTAGAAAAAGTAAAAACACTCTTTTTCAATTACTAAGTTAATAGCAAGCAAAAAAGAGTGTTTTTTAATGGTGGCCCCGGCAGGAATCGAACCAGCGACACACAGAGCTTCAATCTGTTGCTCTACCAACTGAGCTACAGGGCCAAATGGCGGTCCAGACGGGGATCGAACCCGCGTTCTCCTCCGTGACAGGGAGGCGTATTAACCACTTTACCACTGGACCATTGGTTGCGGAGACAGGATTCGAACCTATGACCTTCGGGTTATGAGCCCGACGAGCTACCAACTGCTCCACTCCGCGATATTAAAATTAAACAAAGAACAAGTGGCGGGTGATGAGGGATTCGAACCCCCGCGGGCCGTGAAGCCCCTGCTAGTTTTCAAGACTAGTCCCTTCAGCCAGACTTGGGTAATCACCCACTTGGTGGACCCAACAGGACTCGAACCTGTAACCGACCGGTTATGAGCCGGTTGCTCTAACCATTGAGCTATAGGTCCAAAATACAGCGTTGGTTTAATTTGGTAGCACCGATGAGAGTCGAACTCATGACCTTCCGGGTATGAACCGGATGCTCTAACCAACTGAGCTACAGTGCCATAAATGGTGGAGAGTATGGGATTCGAACCCACCACCTCCTGCGTGCAAGGCAGGCGCTCTAGCCAAATGAGCTAACCCCCCATAAATGGTGAAGAAGACAGGATTTGAACCTGCGACCACTACGTCCCAAACGTAGCGCTCTGCCAAGCTGAGCTACTTCTCCACTTATCACTTAATAAGTGCATATTTATTATATCTAAAAATCTTATTTTTTAAAGGATTTTTATTAAAAAATATTTCGCTTTTTGCTTGTTTTTTAATTATAGCATAAAAGATATAAATTTAGCGTTTTTTCTTGTTATTGGAAGAATTATTGGAAGTGAATTTTAAAAATAATTTTTCTGTTTAAGTTCATTTTATGGATAAATAAATTATAAACTTAAAATTGTAGAATTAAATTTATCCTTGATACAAATTATATAGATATTTTATTCAAAAAAATAAAAAAATGCGTCCTATGACGCGTATGCAAATTTATTAGTAATGGTCAGCTGAATGTATTACTACACTTACACTTCCATCCTATCAACCTCATAGTCTATAAGGAATTTCAAGGGAATACTTATCTTTGAGGAGGCTTCCCACTTAGATGCTTTCAGCGGTTATCCTTTCCGTACTTAGCTACCCAGCTATGCTTTTGGCAAAACAACTGGAACACCAGCGGTACGTCCACTCCGGTCCTCTCGTACTAAGAGCAGCTCTCATCAATATTCCAACGCCCACATCAGATAGGGACCGAACTGTCTCACGACGTTCTGAACCCAGCTCGCGTACCGCTTTAATTGGCGAACAGCCAAACCCTTGGAACCGACTCCAGCTCCAGGATGCGATGAGCCGACATCGAGGTGCCAAACCTTGCCGTCGATGTGATCTCTTGGGCAAGATAAGCCTGTTATCCCCAGGGTAACTTTTATCCGTTGAGCGACTGCCGTTCCATGACGTACAGCCGGATCACTAAGTCCTGCTTTCGCACCTGCTCGACTTGTAGGTCTCGCAGTCAAGCACACTTTTACCTTTGCGCTCTACATATGGTTTCTGACCATATTGAGTGTACCTTTGAACGCCTCCGTTACCTTTTAGGAGGCGACCGCCCCAGTCAAACTACCCACCACGCACTGTCCCCCTACTGGATTACAGTAGCAGGTTAGAAACTCAACATACCAAGGGTGGTATTTCAAGGATGACTCCATTAAAACTAGCGTTTTAATCTCACTGTCTCCCACCTATCCTACACATGTTAGGCCAAGTTTCAATACGAAGTTGTAGTAAAGCTCCATGGGGTCTTTTCGTCTTGATGCGGGTATCCAGCGTTTTCACTGGAACCATAATTTCACCGAGTTCTAGTGTTGAGACAGTTGAGAGATCATTGCGCCTTTCGTGCAGGTCAGTATTTAGCCGACAAGGAATTTCGCTACCTTAGGACCGTTATAGTTACGGCCGCCGTTCACCCGGCTTCACTTCAACGCTTTGCATTAAGCTAACGCATCCGCTTAACCTTCGGGCACTGGGCAGGCTTCACCCCTATACTTCACCTTGCGGTTTAGCAGAGAGCTGTGTTTTTGATAAACAGTTGCCCCTCACAATTTACTGTGGCCTATTAAATAGGCACCCCTTCTCGCGAACTTACGGGGTTATTTTGCAGAGTTCCTTAACACTAGTTTTCTCGCTCGCCTTAGAATACTCATCTTGGGAACGTGTGTCCGTTCTCGGTACAGGTATCTGCAACTTTATAACGCTTAGAAGCTTTTCTAGGAAGCATGAAATCACACAATTAAACTCTTTTACGAGTCTATGCATTACTCCTTTTGGTTATAGAACACGCATTTAACTATGTTCACCAATTAAAGCTTACCCCCAAATCCATTAATGGGTAGTGCTATCCTTCTCCGTCACTCCATCACTTGTTGCAGAAAGTACAGGAATATTAACCTGTTGTCCATCAGATACGCTTTTCAGCCTCTCCTTAGGTCCTGACTAACCCTGGGTGGACGAACCTTGCCCGGAAACCTCTCCCAATAGGCGTCGTAGATTCTCACTACGAATCGTTACTCATACCGGCATTCTCACTTCTAAACGCTCCACCAGTGCTCACGCTCTGACTTCACTGCGTTTAGAACGCTCCTCTAACGTACATAAATGTACCCGTGGATTCGGTATTGTGTTTACTCCCGTTACATTATTGGCGCAGGGTCTCTTGACTAGTGAGCTATTACGCACTCTTTAAAGGATGGCTGCTTCTAAGCCAACCTCCTAGTTGTTTATGAAACCCCACAACCTTTCTGACTTAACACAATTTTGGGACCTTAGCCGACGATCTGGGTTGTTGCCCTCGCGAGCCGGGACGTTAGCACCTCGGTTCCGACTGCATGATAATACACAATGGTATTCGGAGTTTGATTATAGTCAGTACCGCTAGGCGCGGCCATTCCATATTCAGTGCTCTACCACCAAAGTTTAACATCACACGCTAGCCCTAAAGCTATTTCGAGGAGAACCAGCTATCTCCAAGTTCGATTGGAATTTCTCCGCTATTCACAAGTCATCCGGGCACTTTTCAGCGTACTACGGTTCGACCCTCCACTTGGGATTAGCCAAGCTTCAGTCTGCTCATGAATAGATCACCTGGTTTCGGGTATATGTCATCATACTAATGCGCCCTATTCAGACTCGATTTCTCTACGGCTCCGCTTTTGTCCACTTAACCTCGCATGATAACATAACTCGCCGGTCCATACTGCAAGATGTACGCCATCACCCATTAACGGGCTCTGACTAATTGTAAATAAGTGGTTTCAGAATCTCTTTCACTCCCCTCCCGGGTTCTTTTCACCTTTCCCTCACGGTACTAGTTCGCTATCGGTGTCTGGTTAGTATTTAGCCTTACCGGATGGTCCCGGCTGATTCAGACAGGGTTTCACGTGCCCCGCCCTACTCAGGATGCTATCAGAAGATTTTGCCATTTCGCATACGGGAGTTTCACCCTCTATGCTTTAGTTTCCCAACTAATTTTGCTATGACAAAATTTTGTAACTTCATGTAGATAGTCCTACAACCCCAACATATGTTGGTTTGGGCTCTTCCATTTTCGCTCGCCGCTACTAGTGGAATCATTGTTTATTTTCTTTTCCTGTTGCTACTAAGATGTTTCAGTTCACAACGTCTCTCGTCAAAAGCAACTATATATTCATTGCTTAGCAATTAGACTTTACTCTAATTAGGTTTCCCCATTCGGACATCCCCGTATCGTAGCTTATATCCAGCTCCACGAGGCTTTTCGCAGGTAATCACGTCCTTCATCGACTTCCAGACCCAAGGCATCCACCACAAACTCTTACTTATTTAAAAGTTATGTATTTTCCTATTGTTGATGTATTCAAAGACATTTTAATAAATTATTATTGCTAATAATTCTCAACTCGGTATCACAAAACAAATTGACTAAAAAATGTTTTTTTGATGTCGTTGTTATATTAATTAATATCTTTACTATTCAGTTTTCAAAGAACATATGAGAGTAAGCTCTCTCAAAACTAGATATATCATTGGACTATTGACAATGTACATAACGGTATTTAAAAATAGTCTTATTCAGGTAAATAATTCGTTGAACGAATTATCTTTGTACTCCGTAGAAAGGAGGTGATCCATCCCCACGTTCTCGTAGGGATACCTTGTTACGACTTAACCCCAGTCACCAGTCCTGCCTTAGGCGGTTGTCTCCGTAGTTAACAAAACCGACTTCGGGCATTACCAGCTCCCGTGGTTTGACGGGCGGTGTGTACAAGACCCGAGAACGTATTCACCGTAGCGTAGCTGATCTACGATTACTAGCGATTCCGACTTCATGAAGTCGAGTTGCAGACTTCAATCCGAACTGAGAATAGTTTTTTGAGATTTGCTCCATGTTGCCATCTTGCTTCTCTTTGTACTATCCATTGTAGCACGTGTGTTGCCCCACTCGTAAGAGGCATGATGATTTGACGTCATCCCCACCTTCCTCCCAGTTACCTGGGCAGTCTCCTTAGATCATGTAACTAAGAATAAGGGTTGCGCTCGTTGCAGGACTTAACCGAACATCTCACGACACGAGCTGACGACAACCATGCACCATCTGTCATTTTGTTAACCTCAACTATATCTCTATAGCGTTGCAAAAGATGTCAAGAGTGGGTAAGGTTCTACGCGTATCTTCAAATTAAACCACATGCTCCACCGCTTGTGCGGATCCCCGTCAATTCCTTTAAGTTTCACTCTTGCGAGCATACTACTCAGGCGGATGATTTAATGCGTTAGCTGCGCTAATGGTGTCCATCAGCTAATCATCATCGTTTACGGCGTGGACTACCAGGGTATCTAATCCTGTTTGCTCCCCACGCTTTCGTCTCTCAGTGTCAGTATATTCCCAGTTAATTGCCTTCGCCATATTGGTGTTCTTCCTTATATCTACGCATTCCACCGCTTCACAAGGAATTCCATTAACCTCTAAATAACTCTAGTCTATCAGTATCCAACGCGATTTGGGGTTGAGCCCCAAGTTTTGACGCCAGACTTAATAAACAACCTACAGACGCTTTACGCCCAATAATTCCGGATAACGCTTGCAACCTATGTATTACCGCGGCTGCTGGCACATAGTTAGCCGTTGCTTTCTGACAAGGTACCGTCAAGATAATAGCATTTCCTCTACTATTTTTTCTTCCCTTATAACAGCAGTTTACAACCCGAAGGCCTTCATCCTGCACGCTGTGTCGCTCCATCAAGCTTTCGCTCATTGTGGAAAATTCCCTACTGCTGCCTCCCGTAGGAGTCTGGGCCGTATCTCAGTCCCAGTGTGGCGGTTCAGTCTCTCAACCCCGCTAAACATCATCGCCTTGGTAAGCTTTTACCTTACCAACTAGCTAATGTTCCGCACCCCGATCCTTTAGTGAAGCATTCGCTCCTTTGATATTACTAACATGCGTTAATAATAAGTATCCGGCATTAGCGCTAATTTCTCAGCGTTATTCCAATCTAAAGGGCACGTTAAGTACGTGTTACTCACCCATTCGCCGCTAAGTTTATAAATAAACTCCGCTCGAC
The DNA here is from genome assembly GCF_024582695.1 of Mycoplasma sp. 1578d. Taxonomy (NCBI): domain Bacteria; kingdom Bacillati; phylum Mycoplasmatota; class Mollicutes; order Mycoplasmatales; family Mycoplasmataceae; genus Mycoplasma; species Mycoplasma sp. 1578d. Next base: position 211,540 of record NZ_CP102081.1, on the reverse strand, counting down.
ATGCATGTATTAGGCACACAGCCAGCGTTCATCCTGAGCCAGGATCAAACTCTCGAAAAAATTGACTGTCATGTATTGTTATATATCTAGTTTTCAAAGAACTTTTTTTGTTGTTGTAGCTTTTTAATTATACATATAAAAATTTTTTACAAAAACATTTTCTTGAAAAAAAATAAAAAAATTAGCCTAAGCTAACACATTTCTCAAATTGATAGTTTTAATCTTATTTTTTTGTTTATTAATGTTTAAAGTTAAAAGAACAGCATTGAGTTGAGTTGGATTGGGACTTACTTGAAAACGTTGTTTCGAGTTAAAGCGCATATTATTATATACTTGCTCATAATTAGCTCCAATGGCACTATCTTGCGGCCCGCACATTCCTACATCAGTGATAAATAGTGTTCCTTTAGGTAATTTTCTAGCATCGCTAGTTTGCACATGGGTATGGGTTCCGCAGATTGCATGCGCAATTCCATCTGCATATAATCCAAAAACATTCTTTTCACTGGTAGTTTCACCATGGAAATCAACAAAGATATAATCATATTCATGCTTTTGAATTTCAGCATCAAAAGCATCAAAAAAATTATTAGCGGTTTCTTGTTTTCAAGGTGCATACAAAGGATTAAACGTAATTCCCATCAGGGAAATAATTAAAAGTTTTTTGTTTTTAATCTTAAAAACTTTTGCTCCGACACCAGGGTATCCTTGATTAATATTCAAGGGTCGAATAATATCACTGTGCTCAATAAAAGAAAAAATTTCTTCATTAGCTCAAACATGATTTCCCATCGTGATTGCATTAACTCCAAGTTCTTTGAGTTTTTGATAATCGTTTAAATTCAGGCCCTTGCGACCTGAAACATTTTCTCCTTGCGTGATAATAAAATCAGGTTGATATTGCTCTTTTAATTCTGGTAATGTTGCTTGAAGAGTATTGATTCCTGGTTGTCCAAAAACATCGCCAAAAAATAGTATTTTAAGTTTTGCCATAGTTATTTTAATTATAACTTATTCAAAAACAATGAAATTAAGTAAGTCATAAATACAGATAAAATTGAATAGAATCCAAAATTTGTCAGTAAAGAGCATATACATCTCTTAAGCATAAAAATTATGCCAAATCAACAACATGCTAAGAAAAAAATTCAGGGTTTTTCATGTTAAAAATACATGTCTAAAAACACGTTATGCAAAGTTCAAAATTTAAGTGCAACGCGCGCACGTGTACACATGCATGCTTTAAAGCACGATAAGGTGATGCAAATCTGCTTAACGCAGGCATCTCTTATTCGTGCTATTATACTTTGTATAATAGAATTTTGCATAATTTTGTGTCATTTGTTATGCAAAAATTTAAGTGTGCATAAAATCTTTATGCAAAATGTAATATTCCAAACAAGTAATATACATAGTATATTAAAGTTTCTTATTTTGTTATGTAAAAATGGTCCACTTTTTGCATTTTAGAAAAAATCAATAAAAATGGCAATTTTGCAATTTTGAAGAAAATTAGTATTTTTGAGTATTTTCAAGTGATCAAAAATGGGAGTTTTAAAATTAAATAAAGAGTAAATTTTCACGTTCATTTAAATTAAAAATGAGTATTTTTTTGAATGTCTCAATGCCATATGTAGTGAATTTTTTTGTTCCATTTTTCTTAATTTGATGACAAATTAATGACTCAGTGTGTGAGCCAATATTGTAATGAATGATAAATTGGCGATTATTTTTAATATATTTGATAAAGTCCATATATTGATTTTGCTTTAGTTTTGAAAGTGAATTTCATCTATTTTCAAACTCATTTTCAAGTAAAAATAACGCTTCTTGTGCTTGATTATTAAGTAATAAATCTCTAATTTTAGCAAACAAAGTGGTGCTATTTTGTACTAAATAATCAATAAACAAACGCTTGTTTTCTGTGTTGTATTTATTAAAACCACATAGTAAAAATAGCTTTCTCAGCAAGTGAAATTTGTCTAAAATGTATTTAGCATTAAATGCTTTTGCTAAGCGTTTAATAAATTTAGCACCGTCTCCATAGACAACAATTTGTTCATAATCTGAACCATAAAATTGTTCAATTTTAGCTTTAATGTTATCAATAAATTGCCTACTAATTGTCTTGGTTTTTGAATTGGTTTGAGCTAATTCTATTAATGTGGTTTTATTAAGAATGTGCTTATTTTCATTTAATCCTTGATGTAAAACAATCATTCTTGCTCTTGTTTTTTGTGTATTATGTTTATTAAGTTTAGATTAACATATGTATCATCTGCTTCAATATATAGCGTTTTGTTGTGTTTAGAACACGTTCAAAATTGATTTTATCATTATAAATCCTTTAAAATTTGACGATTAGAATTCCCTTGCATTTTCATTGAAAACACTTTATTTTTTAATTCATTATCAATATTTTTGTGTTTTGTTATTTGATAAAAAGGATTATCAAAATGTTGAAAATTTCTTTGTTTATCAATGAATAAATAACGTTTTAATGTTAATTGTCCATAAATGCTTTTGATAATTCTAGGTCTCACACGATAAATATTTCATCCTTTATCTTTGCGTTCTTGTGAATGAGCAAACTCTTTTTCTAATTGAAAAAAATGATTTTCAATTAACTCTTTAGCCATTTGATGATTTAATCCTGTGTTCATATAAATATTATAAATTTATCACTAGATAAACAAACAGGGAGTTCATTATTGAAAATAATGGACTCAATCTAAAATTACCAAATTAATATATCAAAAGACAAACACATTATTTTTCCGCTTTTTAAAAAAATAAAAAATATTTTTTAAGTGTTTAGATTTGAACTTATGGTTTGTTTTCTAAAAGACTTTTTCATGTTCTTTTAATTATATTTTGAATGCATAAAAAGTAAGAATATGGAAATAATTTAAATTTAATCAAGTCTCAAAATTGAAATAAAGTATTTATCATTTAAATATAGATATTTATTCAAAACAATTAAATAAAAAACCAAATTCAATGAATTTGGTTTAATTATATTATTTAACATGAGCAATTTGTTTAAAGCTTGGATCAATAGTATATCCACTTGGTAAATTAGTAAATAATTCTTGCTCTGGATTATAGGTAAATGGCGAATCTTTTTGATATGATAAATATCCTTTGTAAAGATCAACCATGTATCATTGATTAGTTTTTTTATCAAAAAATTCTAATCAATAAGTATCGCGCGGTTGAGTATCTTTAGGATATTGATGAGTCCCCTTGATAATTTGAACTTTATAATCTCCTAAGGTAAATAAAGCATAAGCATAAAGCTCTACAAAATGATTTATATTGGTTCGAGCTTTTTCAATCCCATCTTGAACAATTTTTCTTATCTTTTCAATATCCTTAAGAAAAGGTTTTTTCAATTCTTCAACTTGGGCTTGTTCTTGATTAATTTGCGATTGTGGAGCATTTTGAGCTTGATCAAGTTTTAGTTTTTTATAAGCAGCTAAAAAATTATCTAATTGGCTTTGTAAAAGTTGAGCTGCATTTTTATCTTTATTATAAAATTGTTGTAAACGAGCTGTAAGTTTTGGGTCTTTATTTTTTTCAATGTTGTTTTTTCGACCTTGAACTCTTCTTAAAATAGTTACAAGTGAATTATAGTTAATTAACTCTAAATGCGATTCAAAGAACTTGATTGGATCAGCTAAAAATTCCTTTCTTAGTTTTTCGGCTTCAGGAGTTAAAGCGATAATATTAGCCTGATTTGAAAAAACTTTAAATTCATCAGATGGTTTATCGTCTTCAGGGTTTTTTCCTTCAAGTAAAAACGAAGGTCCAAATCCAAGTGACATTCCTCTTTTAGCTGTATCATCAACAATATAATTTTGTTTTTTCATATATTCAAATACTTTTAAGTATGCATCTTTTGAATCTGTTAGTTCTCTTGCGCTAAAATCTGGTTTTATTATTTTAGCAAAATCGATAAAACGATTATAAGGAATAGAATTAAATGGTACTAAACCGCTACGTACATATGAAAACGAAATATTTGCAATATCTTCACCATTTTTTTCAACTTTAATCATTGAACGAGAATCGTCTAATGGAAGTGTTTTGTTTTTTAAATACTCTGAGTAAAATGGAGTATCTTTGAAATAATTTTCAATTATTTCGCGAACTTTTGCTTCGGTTACTAATTTATTTGGGTCGCTGATATCAATGAATCTGTAATCCTTTAATAATTCATATAGTTTATAAATTTCTTTTTCTTCTTGAGTATATTTAATTTTGTTTTTATCAGTAATTGAAAAATCCAACGACAATAAATCAGTTAATTTTTTAGCATTGCTCCCTTTTTGATATTCGCTTAACTTTTGGTTAAGCTTGTCAAATTGTTGATTAAAATATTTGAGAGCATTTGTATTAGTAATTTGTGTAATTGCTTTTTGGTTTTTAATAAATTGATCATTTTTAATCTCAACTGCATTATTAATGATTTTTTCTAATTCTTTATTAGAAATATCATAGTTACCTTCAAAAGTATAATTAACTCTATCTAAAAACAAAATTAAATTAGCTTTGTTAAATAATGAATTTTCAAAATTAATTAGTGATTTATTCCCATATTTTGTAGCAATACGTGGTTTATTAAGAAAGGGATTGTTGTATGCATATGATTTAGCATAGATAACAGTTGGATGCGATTCATACAGGCATGAAACAGCACTAGCTGAGGTCGTACTAATTGCAAGTGTTGCCAATAAGGTTTTGAAAATATTTTTCTTTTTCATGTTTTAAAACATTTCTGAATATTTTCATGATTTAAGTCCGGCATATGAAATGATCGAACCAATCACGACAATAATACAAAAGAATGTCAAACCTCCTATTGAATAAGCTTTAACCACTTTATAAGCCGATATAATTGTTCTATCTAAATTAACACCTGCTGTGGCATCTAGGGTTCCTTGAGCAAAATTAATAACATAAGAAAGCACGCCGATCATAATTAAAGAAAACACTGTTAAAATTATTCAAATAACTATTTTTCGTTTGTATTTTTTCATATTTACCCTTTAATTGTTGATCCTTGTCTTGATACAGCTCTCATAATTCATTTTCTAGCAAATAAGTACACTACAAACATTGGCAAAATAACCATTATACTAGCCGCTAATTTAACATTAATTGCTATATTAGCACCAGAGTCAGGATCTTCAGGATCAAGTCCAGCTTTAAATAATCAAACCGAAATAACTTCGTATCCGTTGCTACCAATATTAGAAATAACTAATGGTCACAAGTAAGCATTTCACGATACAAGTGAAGTAAGAATAATAATGGTAATAGTAGTTGGGAGTACCATTGGAAGAGCAATTTTGAAAAAGTATTTAGCTCCTGAAGAACCATCAATCAGCGAAACTTCCTTAATTCTTCCTGGAATGGCTTCAAAAGCATTTTTATACATTACTGTATTAAAGATGCTAGCCGCAAAAGGAGCGGCAACACCAATAACAAATAAGAAGAAGTTTTTAAATAATCCGGTTTTTAAAATAACAATGTATTGTCCTGAAAGAAGTGCAACTTCAGGAAGGACAAGAAGTGCAAGTGAAATAAATCACAGTATTCCTTTTCCTTTTCAGTTTCGAATTGAGAAAGCATATCCCATTAACGATGTAATAAATACTTTTAAAAAAACCGAGACAAGCACATTAGCTGAAGTAAGGATAAACGCACTTCAATATCCGGTTGTAAGTGCTCTAGAATAAGTATTTTTAGCAATATCGGCTCAATGATCAAAATTGGTAAGTCCTTCTTTGGGAACATAACCAATTCCTTTTGAAAATGAAGGAATTAAAGTAAATGTAATATCAAGCGAGTTTGCTTCTCTATCGTTCATAAACGACACTAAAATCATGAATACAAAGGGGAAAATAATTAAAACCCCAAAAAATGTAAGCACAAGTAATTTAAGAAAGCTTGATAAAATCACAGCATAAAGATTTTTTTCGCGCACTTGAGAAGAGACACGTTCTTGGTTCTTGTTAAGTTTCTTACTAATAAAATGTTGTTTAGCTCTTAGTTTTAACTCAAACATTTCTTTCTCCTAAGTTATTTAATGTAACTTGTGTTAATAAGAACCCACCACGAATAATTGATGAAAAGGTTACTCCAATGATGAACAAGGCAATACTTGAAGCTCCTGAAAGTGCTAAGTTTCCTTGCTTAGTGAGTAAATACACATATAACATAATTGAAGCTCCACCATTATTAAAGGCATCTTCTGGTTTGTTTTGAAATAATGCTAAAGGGAATACTTTAAGTCCTCCAATAATTCCTAAAGTGACAATAAAGTTAATAGTTCCACGAATTGATGGAAGAGTAATTGTGAAGAATTGTTTAATTTCTGAACAACCATCAATTGAAGCTGAACGATATAAGTTTTTATCTACCGAAAGCATTGCAGTGGTATAAATAAGAATATTAAAGGCCAATCCATTTCAAATACCATTAACCATAATAGCAACTAAAGCATTAAAAGTTCCTTCATCCCCTGATTTTAATCAAGCAGTTTTAACTCCTAAAACCGAATTAAGCAACCCGTTTGGATTAAAAAGCTGAACAAACATAAGTGAAATTGCAACCCCGTTAGTAACATATGGCATAAAGAATATTGTTTGTCAAAATCCTCGAGCATATTTGCGATAAAGCTTAGCGATAATTGAAGAGATAACTAACGAAATAATCATTATCATAGGGAGTGTGAAAATACCATAAATAAATGAGTTTCGCACTCCAAATGCAAATTTAGAATCAGTTAAAACAGTTACATAGTTTTGAATGGTAAAATCACCATTATCATCAGTAAATGAACCGTAAATATTTAATACCATCGGAACAATAGTAAAAGCTAAAAGAAGCACAATTCCAGGAGATAAGAGCATAAGTGGAACCACCATATTAGTTTTACGATCTAAAATTGAATATGATAATGTTCCTTTTAATGAGGCCATTTTCTTTAAAGCTCATTTGTAAGAAAATGGAATTTTTTGAGCAATTTTTGAAATTGATTGAGGATTAATTAATTTCATATTCTAATCTCTCCTCAGTTAAAGCGTCAAAAATATGAAGTTTTTTCACTGGGATATTAAAGTAAATTAAATCACCCACTTGATAATCATAATTATTATCTAGTAAAAAGTTAAGTTGACCAACGTTTTTAATTTCAATAACTAATTTACTTTCTTTTCCAAAGTTTTCTTTAACTAAAATAGTTCCAGTAAAATCATATTTATCTTTTGCAGTTTTAATTATAAAGTCTTCTGAACGAACACCAACATTTAATGAGACTTGGTCTTTGTTCGGTAGGAAAACTCCTTTAATGTGTTTTGAAGCCACATAAAGTTTCCCGTCTTTATATTCTGAAGGGAGTAATCCCATTTCTGGCATTCCTAAGAAGCGTGCTACAAATTGGTTTTTTGGCTTATTATAAAGTTCCATCGGCGACCCTAATTGTTGCACTTTTGCTGTAGACATGCAAACAATAATATCTGAAATTGACATAGCTTCTTCTTGATCGTGAGTAACAAACACAGTAGTGATTCCTAGTGATTGCTGTATTTGTCTAATTCATTGGCGTGTTGAAATCCTTAATTTAGCATCAAGGTTTGAAAGCGGTTCGTCCATAAGCAGAATTTGTGGTTTTTTAACAATTGCACGAGCAATTGAAACTCTTTGTTGTTGTCCACCTGAAAGACGAGTTGGTTTTTTCTGGAGAATTTTAACAATCTCCACCCGATTAGCTACTTCCATAACCTCGTTATGAATTGCTTTACGTAAAGGGATATCATTTTTAGCTAATTCTTTAACTCTTTCTATATCCGATTCAGATAAAATTCTTTTTCCTGATGTTTTTTCTTGTTTTAAACTCTCTTTATAAGAATATTTAGTTTCAAGTTGATTTACTAAATTAAAGAAACGTTTTTGTGCATAATATCTGAGATTTTTGCTTAAATCTAGTAATTTCAAATATTCAGCATCTTCTTTAAGCGATTTTTTAAACAATGCTTTTGCTTGTCTATTGGCAATATTTGTTTCTTCTTTAAGAACTTTATACTTTTCTAAAATCTTCTTTGATTTAACTTCATAGTTATATCTAGTAATTAAATTTAGAATTTTTTCTTCTAATTTAACAATTAAAATTCGATGTTTTAAAGTGATTTTATTAAAATCTTCATTTAAAAGTTTAACATTTGCTTCAAGTAATTGTGCTTCAAGTAATTGTGCTTCAAGTTCCTTTGCTTTATGTTCGTCTATGTTCTTTTGAAATTGCAAAAGAGATTGATCAAAGTTTTCAAAAACTTGAGAAGGAATTAATTCTGATTCGACTAATTCATTATTAGCAAGTGCATATTTATATTTTTCTTTAATTTCTCTAATTTTATTTTTAGTATCTTTACGAATGTTTTCGTTAGTTTTAAGCACATTTTTTGATAGTAGAGATAATTCAGAGGTTTCATGTACACGAGCAACTTTATACTCAGTGTTGGCTTTTTCATATTCAGCTACTAATTTGGCATATTTTTCGTCAAGTTTAGCTCGTGATTGTTTTCGTGCAATTCTTCAATCAATATATGCATCTTGTAATTCTTTGATTTCTTGATCACTAGCACCTAAAGCTTTAAGATAAATGCAACGAATATCGTTTTGAGCTTTCATTCGTTTCATGAATGTTTTATATTGTCATTCAGCATCATTTTTAAGTGGAAATGCAATATTAGCGTATACACTCATATGTGGATAAAGAGCATAATTTTGAAAAACAAAACCAATTTTACGTTTTTGTGGAGTAAAATCGGTAACATCTTTACCACGGAAAAGAATTTTTCCTGATGTAGCAGTCAAAAGACCAGCAATTGCATTTAGAGTGGTGGTTTTTCCGCTTCCACTTGGTCCTAAAAGAGTTACTAATTTACCTTCCGGAATTTTAAATGATACATTATCAACAGCTAAGGTTTCTCCAAAATCAATATTAAGATTCTTGAGTTCAATTGCTGGAATTTTTTCATGATCAATTCTTGAATATTCCTGTTTATATTCGTCTAGAACTTGTTGATAATCTTGTGAATCTTTAACAGTCAAAAGACCAATATAATCTTTGATTCTATTTATAATTTTCATATTTTATTTTTTCTTTTCCTTATTTAGTGGGTTTTTTAAAAAATCCAACACTCTACCAGAAGAAGCATCTGGTTCAGTTTTTGATCAAAAAGGTCTTCATTGTCCATTTTCTTTCATTCGATAAACAAAGATTTGAACATCTCTTGGTGCATTAAAGAATTCAAAAAATCCTTTTTTCTCTTCAATTGCTTTATTGAAATAAGTATAAATTAGTGGAAATAAGAGATTTTCGTAAGTATTTTTTTGTGTAATTTTGTTTTCTCAATTACCATCTTGTACATATGGTAAAGTGTACCCTTGAGCTACAATTGATAAATTATATGAATATTCATAATTGTCACCAAAGAATACGTCTGCTAAAGCTCTGTCATAAGAGTCTCTGCCACTATAAAATGCTACTCTTAGTTTTTTACCAATTTCAGTCCCGTTGCTTAATTTAGTTTTCATTAACTTTGAAGCAAATTTAGAAGAAATGCGTGCAAATGTTTGTTCAAAAGGTGAAGCAAGTTTTGTACTAACAGCCTTTTCAGGAGTATCAATCCCTGAGAGTCTGATTCTTAACTCATCTCCAACTTTAAATCCTTCAGTGTTGTGCTTATCGGTAACTTTAACAACAAAAGTATCTCCGTCAGCATCAGCTACTATTTCTGCGTCAAAATATTTTTTGTCAATTTCTTTAGCATTTCAGTCGATATTAACTTTAGGAAATTCAGCTAATTTGATGTTTAAATTATTGTATACATCTCCTAATTTCTTAGTAATTTGTGTATCAAATAAATGTGTAACTGTGATGTCAAAGTTATCAATTTGCTTACCATCAATTAATACAGAATAGTTCAAAGCAACTTTAATTGGTAGTTTATTGGCTGTCTGAATTTCTTTTATTAATTTGTTCGCTTTTTCTATAGGTAATTCAGATTGTAAATATTCTTGATTATTAATTACATAAGAAAAATCGTTAAACTTGATTATTGCTTTACTTCCTAAAAAAGGTTCCTCTATACTTTGAGTTATATTATCGAATTGTTCAAGGCTAATTGAGAAATTTTTTAAAGGAGATTTAACGCTAAGATTTGGAGATAATTTGCTGATAACTCTATTTCGAAGATCTTTTTGATATTGATCAAAAGCATCTCTTCAAGCGCGAATGTATGCAGTCCTTCTTCGAGACTCATATTGCCTTTTGTCTTTTCGATTCTCAGAACCTTGTTTTGCATATTGATCTAATTTTTCTTCATTTCATAAAAGAACATATCTATTTGGCTTTGAAACAAATTTAAACGAGTAATCAAGACTACCTTCACGAAAATTTGGTAAATTCCCCAAGGTATATGAACATGAAACTAACGCAGAAATTGAAGCTGTTGTTGCTAAAGCACAAAATAAAGAATAAGATATTTTTTTTAAAATTTTCATAATTTTTCCTGTTTTATAAAAAATAAAATTTATATGCATAAATTTTATTTTTTAACGAATTAATAAAGACGTATTATTGTGGGAAATTAATTTTACTAATAAAATCTTGATAGCTTTGTGGAGTATCACTATTTTCGGCTGAATTTTGTAATAAATCAAAAGCAGAGATAACTGATTTTCTAAATGTTTCTGATTTATCTGAAGCAGGTTCTTCAAAAATAGTAAAACCTTCTTTTGTTATACCATCTTTGAATAAATTAACGGCCATTTGAGTAAATTTATTTTTACCAAAAATACTTGCATCAATGTTCACAAAGTCTTTATTTGCAGTTATATATCCAGACTGTTTGTCGAAATATTCGGAAGGAGTTAACTCTTTTTTCTCTTTTTTAGCTCCTTCGCCAAATAAGTATTTTTTACTTGATGTTAATCATTTAACAAATGCTTTGGTTGCACGATCATCTTCTGCATTTGTATGAATCCCAAAAAGAGAAGGACCTTGTCCAAAAACAACATTTAATTTGTCTTCTCTAGTTCATTTTAGTGGTGGTCTTAAGGTAATTAATTCATTTTCGTTTAATTGATCTTCTTTAGATTCTAAAACAAATTTATATTTAGTAATAAAGTCATTAAATGCATTACCTTTAAATGACACTTTATCAAGAACAGTTTGGTCTTTTTTTTCTCCGTCTTTATTTTTTGGATCTACTGGAACTTTTATAGTTTTTTGTTTTACATCAACTGCATCTTTAATGTAAAGTAAAAGGAATTGTGCAGCTTCTTCTGGTTTTGTACTTGCGGTTTTAGCAATTCCGGCAAAAATACTATTTTCTTTTGCTTCTTTTACTAGATCTTGGAAATCTTTTTTATCCTTGTTGTAGTTAGAAATTCTTATAAGAAGGTCATTTGGAACACCATTTCTATCTTTAGTCGCATCAGTAAATGCTTTTTCATCATCTGCGCTTGCAAATACTAAATTAAATCCATCACTTTCATTTGGTGTGTAGGTAGATTTATAAAGTGAATTTCCATATTTACCAAATTTTGCAACCACATCACTTCTTAGATTGTTTTTATCTATAGTAAGTAATGTTCCATTATTTTTTGATAAATCATCCTTAATTTGTGCAATACCTCTGTCGTAAATTTTTTCACCTTCTTTAATAAAGTTATGAGTATATCCTGATGTTGAACCATTTGAGAAAGCAACTAAATGTTGGGTTTGTTGGTTTGATGGATATTGTCCTTTAGGGAATATTTTAACTGCTCCGGTTTTTACTGCGCTTTCAAGATCATTATAAATTTCACCACCTATTGAATGAGCTGTTCCATCACCTTTTAATGCATCAAATCTAGCTGTCACTACTCCATCATTTGTTGTAGTATATGAAATGCTTTCTTCGTCTTTACCATTAACATGTGAATAAACTGATACTTCAAAAAATGATATAGGATCTGTAATGCCAAAAACGTGTGGTTTTTCAGATATAGCTTTACCATTGTTGTATGATTCTGTAAATAATTTTTGAGCTTGTCTAGCAAATTCAAAAAGATCTTTGTAGTTTTCAAATGTTGCTTTTGAAATTTCTAAATCAACTTTAACTCCCTGTCTTGCAGTTCCTCATTTTTTGATAACACCGCTTCTGTCATCTTTCCCTAATTTGTTAACTTGTTCTATAAACTCTGTTGTGTCTTTATCGGTTGCGATTTTAGCTCCAGCTTTTTTCATTTCTTCAATTAAATAGCTAAGCACAGGTGCATTTATAGCAAAAGCATGTGTACTTTTTGCAAATGGAAGAACATATGTTGATTGATTTCTAACGTATTCAATTTCGTTGTTTGGTTTTTGAAAACCTTTTGAAAATTCAGAAATATCAGTATCAAATGCTGGGTCTGCATCGTTAAAACTTAAAAGCATATTAAAATTAGCTAATTTTGAGGCTACGTTAGGATAATTTAATACTAAATTATAAAATTCGCTTTTGTTTTGAGCTTTAAGATCTTGAAGTATTTTTTCAGGTCCAGAGTCATATCCTGAACCTAGTTTTTTAATTTCTACTTCTTTTGCTCCGGGTGCAATATCATTAGATTTTGCTTTTACTAATTTGTTGTATTCATCAATAACTGACTTAAGAGCACTAAACTGTACTTGACTTTCAGATCAAGTTACCCCAATTTTGATTTTGGGTTGTACATCAGAAGTGTAACGTTTGTTTGAATCTGGATTAGGACCAAGTTCTGAGTTAAGTATTCTTTGATTGTGTTCTGGCGAAACATCGGTTGAAGAACCTGGATCAGTTGTCCCTGTATTAGGATTTGATGGCGAACTTTCTGAGCTAGATGATGAACATCCTGCTGAAAGCATAAAACTTGAACTGGCAAGAACAGAAGATGCTCCTAATATAAGTTTTTTAAATTTTGAAGTCATTATTTTCTCCTTGATTTGTGTTTTTTGTGTCTTTGTACTTATGTTTTTTCTAGACTATTCTTTTACACATTCATTTTATCAAATTTATTTTTTAATAACTTAAATTGTGGCCTTTGTTTCAGAAATTTCCACATTTTCGGCCTTTTTTAGAACATTGCTTGAGGTGCATTTTAAAAATAAAGTAAAAATTCTTATTTTTATAAAAAATAGCTAGCAAAATGATTCACTTTCTAAGTGACGCTAGCTATTATGATAATGTGTCCATTTGGTAAAGAACAACAACATCTTTTGACATTTTTTCCAAACTTGACAATTCTTTTGAATATTCAGCAGTCTTAATATGATTCTGGTATTCTTGCGAACTGGTTCATCTTTCAAAAAGAATAATATCCTTGCCGTTAAATCCATATTCAAAAGACAAATTATTTGATAACATACGAGTCTTCTTGGTTAGGATGTAAATATAATCAATAAAACCTTTAAGTTTTTCCTCTTTGACTTGATAAAGAGTTGCCTTAGCAAAGATCATTAAATCTCCTTTTATGTCGATGTTTTCTCTTAGATAATAATTTATAGCATTCAATGCCTTCTTTATTTTATCAAAATTTAAGTCTAATTTTGAACTAATTTTAATAAAAACATTTTGTTAATAAGCCGGTTTTGGTGTTATAATTAAATTCTAAATTAGCATACAGAATACGGTAGCTTGACAGCTTTGACCGTTGCCAACCTTTTAAGTAAGGTGGATAGTCAGGGAGAAATCCAACATGCTTTCTTCTTATACTCTCCTGCTAATTTAAATATATTTTAAAAAGGAGATTTTATGAAAAAATTATTTACTAGCGAATCAGTAGGAAGAGGTCACCCAGATAAAGTGTGTGATCAAATTTCTGATGCCATTTTAGATTCATATTTAACCTTAGATCCGCATGCTAAAGTTGCTATTGAAACTTTAGCATCGGGAAATATGATTGTTATTGCTGGTGAGGTCAAATCTAATGTTGATATTGACGTGATTGAAATAGCAAAAAATCTTTTGCGTGAGTTAGGATATTATTCATACAAAACCAGCATTATTGTAGATATTAAAGAACAATCAAGTGATATTAACCAAGGGGTAGAACTTGGTGAGCAAAACGGACAAGAACTTGGGGCCGGTGATCAGGGAATTATGTTTGGTTATGCTACTAACGAAACCCCGCAATACATGCCGTTGGCCATTATGCTCGCTAATGAAATCGTTAAAATTGCTGATAAATATCGTGTGAACGGAAAATTCAAATGAGCTAAAGCCGATATGAAATCACAAGTGACTTTAGATTACACCAATCCACAGCAAACAAAGATTGATACTATTTTATTCAGTGTTCAGCATTCAGCTAAATATAATAAAGAACAATTTGAAGATTTTATTAAGAATTGCGTTCTTGCTGAAGCTGTTCAAAAATACAATTTAGCTCTTCCTGATAAATTATTAATCAATCCAACAGGGAATTTTGTTATCGGTGGTCCATTAGGAGATACTGGATTAACCGGAAGAAAAATTATCGTGGATACTTACGGCGGAGCTGCTCGTCATGGTGGTGGGGCGTTTTCAGGTAAAGATGCTACTAAAATGGATCGTTCAGGGGCTTATGCTGCTCGTTGAATTGCTAAAAACATTGTTGCTGCTGGTTTAGCTGATCGGGTTGAAATTCAAATTGCATATTCAATTGGTCTGGCTCAAGTTGTCTCAATTATGGTTGAATGTTTTGGGACAAATAAGGTTGATGTGAATTTAATTGAACAAGCAGTTGAACAATTATTCGATTTAACTCCTAAAGGTATTATCAATGCACTTGATTTAAGAAAACCAAAATTCTTTGAAACTTCATATTATGGCCATTTTGGACGTGATGAAGTTGATTTTACTTGAGAACGTTTAGATAGAGTAGAACAATTAAAAGAATTTATTGCAAGACACCAAACAAAATAACTTCAAAATAGTTTCAGAAAAAGAAATTAAACATTATTTTTACACTTTGAATCACTTAAAACTATAGAAAATTTAAAACCTTTTATAAGGTTAAATCTTTTAATAATACTCTAGCTCTGGAACATAAGAAAAATCCTCTTTTTGAGAGGATTTTTCTTATGTATATTAATTAAAAACTTTTTGCTTTAATCATTAATTGATCTTTTTGACTCAAAGCATACTCAGCTGGTTTTAAACTTTTAATTGGTTCAATTTTAGTTCCAGCAATTTCAATGGTATCAACGGTATGAGCTCCAAGGAATTTTCATGTTCCTTTTAATCATTCAATGTGACTTCCTCATAAATACCAATCTCTTGGTGCTCCTTGAGATGCAACAATCATTACTGAAAGATGATCAAGTAATCCAATGGCTTCGCCTTTTTTTGAATATTTGTATGAGAAGGTTTTATCAGCCAATGCAATTCCATCAATAAAGTTTTTTACCACGGAATTTGGTCCAAAATTGGTCATTGAACATGAAATGACTAATTTATCAATTTCTTTTAATTTACTAATCCATTTATCAGCGTTTACTTCAGTTCAAAAAGCTGAAAAATTATCTAAGTGTAAGAAATTTTTTGCAAATTCAGTGTCATTTAAGTTAATCATTTCTAACTCATCTTGTGGGTGAGATAGTGCATATTGATTTTTAAACTCATAAAGCATTTGTGAAGAGTATGAAACTTCACTTTTGCTAAGGTTCCCTTCTAAAAATAAAACTTTTGCCATAATTACGCTCCTTATTTATTGTTGTTATAATTATAACTTTATCAACAAATATTTTAAAAAGTTAATTAAAAATGCGAAATTTTAACAATTTTAATACCCTGATTTGTCGCTTTGTCCTTTAATAATTGCCACTGACCGTGAGGTTCCAAAACGAGACGCTCCAGCATTGTACATAGCAATAAGATCGTTCATATTACTAATTCCACCAGCAGCTTTGATTAATAATTTATCTCCGGCAACACTTTTCATGATTTGGACATCTTCAAGATTAGCACCACGATAACTAAATCCAGTAGAAGTTTTGATAAATTCAGCTCCTGATTTAAGGACAATTTCAGTAGCTTTTTTAATCTCGTTTGTACTGAGTAAAGCGGTTTCAATAATTACTTTAAGTACTTTATTGCCGCATGCTTCTTTAACTTTTTTAATATCATTTAAAACATATTCATATTCACCTTCTTTAAAACGGCCTATGTTCATAACCATATCAATTTCGCTAGCTCCATGATCAATAGAAAGTTTGGCTTCAAATGCTTTAGCTTGAGTAATCATAGCTCCGAGCGGAAACCCAACTACTGCAGTAATTCCAATCTTTGAGTTTGCTAATTTTTCTTTAACGTATTTAACATATGAAGAATTAACACAAACAGTTTTAAATTCATATTCTTGAGCTTCTGCAATTAGTTTATCAATATCCTTACTAGTTGCTTCGGGTTTTAAAAAAGTGTGGTCAATCATTTTGTTGTAATTCATATTTTTCCTTTATTTATTGCAGTTTTTCTAAAATTATTTTATTTTGAACTGGTTGAGCATTAAATTTATATCCAAATTTTAGTTCTTCAAGTAATTCTAAATTAATTGGATTAGAAGAATATAGCGTAAAAAGTACATCTCCAACTTGAACAAATTCATTGGTTTTTTTATTCAAAGTAATTCCGGCTTCAAAATCAATACTTGCTTCTTTTGTAGCTCGACCTGCTCCAAGCTTCATTGAAACAATTCCAAAAGTTAGAGCATTAAAAATTTCTAAATATCCTTCTTGCTCAGCTTTAACTTTTAATTTGTATTTTGGATTTCAAAATAATGGGTCTTTTAAAGATTGAACATTTCCACCTTGAAGAGCAATAAATTGGTAAAATTTTTCTAATGCTTTACCATTAGTAATAACTTCTTGAACCATTTTTTGTGCATTTTGATAATTATCAGTGACTTTAGATTGTAATAAAATGGTCGTACATGAAGAATACACTAATTCAACAAAATCACTTGGGCCATTTCCTTGCAAAGTTCTTATAGCTTCAAGAACTTCATTTTTATTTCCAATTTCACAACCAATTGGACGGGACATATTAGTAATTTCGGCCCGAACATCAACATTTAGTTCCTTTCCAATGTCAATCATAGTTTGAGCAAGTTTACGGGCCGAGTCTAGATCTTTCATAAATGCCCCATTCCCACATTTTACGTCAAGTAAAATTGCGTCCGCTCCAGTAGCAAGTTTTTTACTCATAATACTTGAAGCAATTAGCGGGATGGATTCAACTGTTGCTGTAACATCTCTAAGAGCATAGAGTTTTTTATCAGCAGGAACTAATTGTTCACTTTGACCAATAATTGCAATTGAATAGTCTTTGACTTGCTTTAAAAATGCTTGTTCGCTTAGTTCGATATGAAAACCAGGAATTGATTCGAGCTTATCAATTGTTCCGCCTGTATGTCCAAGTCCACGACCAGACATTTTAGCAACTGGAACTCCTAATGACGCAATAATCGGAGCAACTGCTAAAGTGGTTTTATCACCAATACCACCCGTAGAATGTTTATCAACCTTAATCCCTGGAATTGAGCTTAAGTCAATAATTTTACCTGAATAAAGCATGTATTTAGTCATTTGAGCAATTTCTTTAGTGCTCATTGAATTAAAGACAATAGCCATTAGAAAGGCGCTCATTTGATAATCTGGAACAATTCCTTGTACATATGAGTTAATTAAAAACTTAATCTCTTCTTCGGTTAATTCTTTGTTAAGTCGTTTTTTATCAATTAAATCAACTACACGCATTTTATTTTGCTAAATTTAAAGCAATCTCCATCATTTTAGTAAATGCTGTTTGGCGTTCGCTCGTACTTGTTTCTTCTTTGGTAATTAAATTATCTGAAATAGTTAATAAGCAAGCGGCTTTTTTGCCGGTTAATTCAGCATTATTAAAAAGTGCATATGATTCCATTTCAACACAAATTGATTTAGTTTGTTCGATTCGTTTATTTAATGGCACTGATGAATAAAATACATCTGAAGAATGAACTCTTCCTAAATTTAATTTAATGTCTAAATTTTGAGCGATTTTTTGAATTTGAGTATTAATCTTGCGTGATGGGTAGGCAACATTTCCTTCTTTTCCAAGTGCCATTCTTCTAAATGCATCTGAATCTGCATACGCTTCAGTGGCTAGTACAAGTTCGTATAATCCTAATTCTTTAAGATATGAACCGGCTGAACCAACTCTAATAATGGTATCGACATCATAAAATTTGAATAATTCGTATGAATAAATTCCGATCGAAGGACATCCCATTCCACTTCCGGCTATAGTGACAGGTCTTCCTTTGTAGGTCCCAGTAAACATGAACATGTTTCTTACTGAATTAACTAGTTTATAATCTGGGTCTAAATAGTTTTGAGCAATAAATTCAGCTCTCTTGGGATCGCCCGGCATAATTACTAACTTGGCTATTTCTCCTTTTTTAGCATTAATGTGTGGTGTCATTGTTGCTCCTTTGTTATTTTAAATTGCGGCATATCTATTGATATTAAATAGATTCTACTTTAAATTTTACCAGTTTTAAATCTTTATTAGATTAAATGAAAAAATGCCAAATTATTTGGTATTAAAATGAATTTTCATTTGCAGACGATTCTGGAGTAGTTTTTTTAAAATCACTTGGTAAAATTTTTCGCATTAGCGGTTTGAGTTTAGTAATGTTTGTTAGCTCAAATTCTGTGTTTTGAAAAAAGCTTGATAAATTGATTTCGACAAATTTATCCAAATTAAGATCTAAAGGTTGATCATTATAGTTTAAGAAATTTTTTTGAACTTCAATTTGGGAATTTTTTCATTTTTTATAATTCCCATATTTACTATAAATATAGTGATAATTATTCCGATCAGGAGTAATTAATTCATTAAAAATATAATCTTCTAAAACATTGTTTAATGAAGCGTTTTTTGTTGCTTTTTTGTTAAGAATTTTTTGAGTTAATGGATGAAGTGGATTGCTTAAAACATTTTTAAGTTCACCTCCTTCAATTGCTGTATTGTTGTAAAAAATGTGGATATGTTCAAAATTTTCAAATAAAAATTTAGTATCTTGAGATAGAAAAATATAGTTAATATCATTTTCGTAAGCAATATTCTTAAAAACTCTAAAAAACTCATTTTTAATATTGTGGTTTTTAATCTCTGGGTCATCTTCAATAAAGATTACTTTACTTTGGTTTAGATAATATTTAACCAGTTCTAATTTAGCTACTTCTAAAAAGTTGAGTTCTTTAAATGGATAAAACAAGTTAATACTATTAATTGATAAGTAATTGATTGATTTAACAAATTTAGAAACCCCTAAGAAATAATTAACAAATTTATTAGTATCTTTATTTTTATTTAAGCTAAAATTGCTGAGCAAAACAATGAAGTCATTAAATATTTCTAAATCTATGTATTGTGTGAAAAAGTTTTCAAAATTAATATATTCATCATCAATTAAAATATCATTTTTATCTCGATGAAGGCGAATTAGATCACTAATATGTTTAAAAAAAGAAAGGGCAGTTTTAAGTGTTTTTTTTACACTAACACTAAGTTGTTTGATTTTTAAATTTTTAGTTTTAAGTTTACTTTTGTAAAGTTTTAATTCTGATAAGTTGTTTCATTGTAAATCGGCTTCAGCCAACTTGATTTTTTCTTCTAGTGACTTAATTTTAGCCACATTTCGCTTAAGTGGGCTTTGCTCAAAATGTTCTTTTGTTAGTTTAGATAATTTTCTCTGTAAATTGTTAATTTTATCTTGAATTTGTGTCTGGCGGTTTTCTGATGCCTGATAAATGTATTGAGCAATCTTGTGAAAATCCTCTTCAATAATTTTATAAGTAAAGTATTTTTTAAGCAATGAAGCATGATAAATATTCTTCTTACTTACAACATTGAAAAATAAACGTTCATTCATAATCGCTTTATCAAGTTGTGCAATTTGCTCAATTGAAGCATATTTAATTTTGTTTTGATGCATATTCCATAACTTTAAAACTGATTTTATGTAAAAATAATTACGGTATAAATGTGTTTTAGCAAAAGTGTCGGAGCTGGATCTTTTAGGATGATTTTTTAAAGTTAAAAGCTGATTTTTTCAGTGCTTTTTAATCACTTGAATTTGGTTAATTCCTTGCGAAGACACAATATTTTTATATTCTTTATAAAAATCAATTTCAAATGAAGTATCTCTAATTTTTATATCATTATGTACTTTTTGAATTGAAGATTGAGAAACATTATTTAAATAATTAAGTTGAATTTTATATTCTTTGATTTCTCTTTGCTGATGAGCTCCATTTTCAAGTATTCCGCTTTGCGAATAAATATTTAAATGTGCAATTAATTCATCAAAAATTTCAAAATATTGATTAAATAAATCGTTTTGAATTAGAATGATTTTTTTATTGAAGTTTTCAATTAATCCCAATAAATCATCCTTTGAAAAAACTCCTCCTTTAGTGTGAATGCTATTTTCTAAAAATTGCATAGTTCGAACCAATTCTGTGTTAAGGTTAATGATAAATTCAGATTTTTGGAATAAAATACTGTAAAAAGCGTTCTTAATTGGTATTTCAAATAAAGTAAAAATCTTTTTTAAATCTGTTTTAGCGATTTGATCGGTATTGTGCTCTTTGAGACAATCTTTTCAAATTTTATAAATGGGTAAATGATTATCTTGTTCTTGAATGATGTTTTTTAGTTTAAAGCAACTAACATACTTTTTAATTTCTTCTTTTTTAAGTATTACTTGTTTGCCTTTATTTTGGGCATCTTCAAACCATAATGAAACGGTATTATTATTTTTTTGAATAAAATTTTCTCAAAAAAATGAATAAGAAAAGTTATTATAAGCCGAATCAATATAAAAAGCAGCCGGAATATTCTCGTACACATCAATCCGTGGTATATTTAAAAAACGGTTTTTACCGTTTTGAGTAGAATAATCAAACATATTTCAAATTGTTAAAAGTAAATTTTCTTTTCTCATATTTTCTAATTGTAAGTGTTATCTTTATTCTTGTTGACTAATTTATAAATTACTGAATAAGAAAAATAAATAACAAAAATATTAAATCAAATTTTAATGGGACTAAAAACAGTTCGACTGATAATTCAGAATAACAATTCATTAGTTCCGTTTCCTAATCCAAGCGAATCAGCTAAAGCTAAAATTGGAAGATTGACAAATTCTAAAATTGATGAAAAAACAATTATTGGAGCAAAAACAAAATATTTAGCTGCACTAATGTAATATCTGCCAATAATTACAAATAAGCACATCACTGTATAACCGGTAATCATAAAAGTAAGAACAGGAGCTTTTCCTTTAATTACTGGAATGTCTTTAAATGATGCATCAGGAATTTGCAATCCGATTGCAATTATTGAAATAATAATACTTATGATAATAATGGTTGAAATGATCATATAAATAGTTTGTAATCTTTCAATGATCCCATAACGCATAACAAAGTCTCTTAAATTACGAAATTTAATAATTTTAGCTGAAATTTGTTGAATTTGTTTAGTGTTTTTTGTGCTAATAGCTAAATTCAGTTTCAGGCTTAAACGTCAAATTTTGTACTCATAATTACGAGCTTTAATTTCTTTATTAAAAGCATAATTTAAAAACCGAATAAAGAATCAACCCACAATTCCTGCAATTAAACCATTCATAGCAGTGGCTAGTGTGTATAAGATATGATAGGTCACTGGGGGCACAAATAAAAGCGATAATAAATCAGCAATTAAGCCAACAAAGAATCCGATAATTGGCCCGAATATAAATCCAGTAATTTTAACCGGTAAACCGATAAAAGCAATTTTAAAACTCGGAATTGAAGCAACCGGAACAATTTGTGAAGAAATGATGGTAAAGGCAACTGAAATAGCAATTAGCATTGCTACAACAACCATTTTCTTGATAGTTCAACGTTGGAAAAGACCAAGATCACGGAACTTTGGTCCAAATCAATTGTAATACCCCTTAGGCTTATTAAAGAAAGAAAGTTTGTCTTTTAACATTATTATAAATTTTATTCTATTTTTGTAAAAATACAAGGTATCACTGAACAAATAATCTTACTTACAAGATTATTTTTGAGTTCATTTCTTGTGGAATACAAGTGCTTCTTGCTGAGCTCAAATTCCTCTTTTATTGAATTTAGCATTGCTTTGAGCTTGCAAAATATCAGTTAAAAACTCTTTTTGATAATCATTTTTAACATTATATTCATGGCATTTGCTATAACAAATGTAGGCAACTCGAGCTCATCCTTGTTCAACAAGTTTAAAATTAATTGATTGCTTAATATGGCTTTGTTCTGAATTGGTAAAAAGGATAGCAATGGTTCGATTATATTTATCAATTGCTTGCTGAGTAAAGTAAATTTCTTGATTGATCGAAATTAAACTCTGTAAATATTTAGTTGATTTTTGTGCGTAAAAGTCTTCATATAAAGATAATTTTTCATCTTTGCCTGGTTTAAAAGTTTCAGGTGTGTCAATTCCATAAAAACGAAGCGACATAGTTGAACGATCGGTTTGAACTAAAATAGTATCTCCGTCATAAATTTGTAATACCTTACCTTTTTCAAGATTGTTATTCTTATTTAAAGGGATAGAAACTTGATTCTTAGGTGTAAGATAAACGTTTGCACTAGCACACGAAACGCTCAAGAGAGTTAAAAACAAGATTTTAAGCAGGATAATTATTCTTCACATTTATTAAATAATAATAAAATAACTCTAAATTTAAGAAAAAAAGCACAAATACGTGCTTTGTCTTAATTATTTGCTTAGTTTTTTGCTAAATCAACTAATGTTTTGAATGTATCTGGTTGATTAATCGCTAGTTCTGAAAGCATTTTACGATTAATGGTAACATTTGCTTTTTTCAATCCATTAATAAATTGTGAATAGCTCATTCCGTGCATTCTAGTTGCAGCATTTATCCGTGCAATTCATAATTTTCTAAAGTTTCTTTTTACTTGTTTACGATCTCTAAAAGCGTATGTTCATGATTTCACAACCGCTTGCTTAGCGACTTTATAACCAATTGATTTGTGCCCAAAGTATCCTTTAGCTAACTTTAATCATTTTTTACGTCTTGCTCTTGTAACTGTTCCGCCTTTAACTCTTGCCATAATTATTTCCTTTCTGTGTATGATTTTTTAAATTCATATGTGATTAAAAATAAATAAAACAATCAAAATTAGAACATTTGTTTAAATCTCTTAAGGTCGCTTTTTGACATTAGAACTGATTTTCTTGCATGACGTTTTTGTTTTGTTGATTTATTTTGTGCTAAATGTGAACGGTAAGCTTGTTCTCTTAAAACTTTACCAGTCCCAGTGACTTTAATACGCTTTTTAAGAGCACTTTTAGTTTTCATCTTTGGCATTATTTTCTCCTTCTTTAGCTTCATTTTGCTGTTTAGAATTTAATTCTTTAAGATATTTAGCGATTTTTTGTTTATTTGGTTGGAGATTCATGTCTAAGAAACGATCGTTAACTAATTTAGCTTCTTTAGTGATTTCAGCAATATCTTCAAGGGTTTTAAAAAACTTATCTAAAGTTGCAAATCCTAAATCTTTTCTTCCGATTTCACGTCCTCTTAGTTTGAGTGATACTTTAATACGATCCCCTTTAAGCAGGAATTCACGAGCTTTTCGGCTCTTAACCATTAAATCGTTATCACCAATAAAAGGAGTGAGACGAACTTCGCGATTTTGAACATTGGTTTGCTTTTCTTTGACTTCTTTTTGCTTCTTCTTACGGTCGTATTTGAATTTTCCATAGTCTAAAATTCTAGCAATAGGCTTTGGCTCGGTCGCAATTAAAACTAAGTTTTTACGTTCGTCTTTCGCTTTTTCAATAGCGTCTACTGTATAATGAACACCTAATTGTTCTCCATTTGAGCCAATTAAAAATACTTGTTTAAATGGAATGGCACGATCCACGTAGTGTTCAGCGGTAGGTCTTTTTTGTTTTCTTTGACTTTGAATAATTACTCCTTAAAAATAAAATAAAAGTGGTTTCCCCACTTCTCTACTAAAAAAGGTATCAAAAAACTTTTGATTATTTGTTGATACATTTAATTGTAGCAAAACCCAAGGCTATTGGCCATCAGGTGAGAAGTGAATTCTACTTTCTGCAATTAAAATGTTTATTGCCTTTTTATTTTACCAGTTTTATTAAAAAAACTAATTAAATATTCAAAATGGATTTTTTATGATTAAATCTACAAATATCAAAGAAAAAATAATGCCCGTAAATTTTTATAAGCTAACATTGTGGTAAAAGTTTGATAAATAATTTATTAATTTATAATATAAATTATGAAATTTAAAAAAATTCTTCCTGTAGCTGGTTTGGTTTTATTTACTGGGGCTTTAATTTCAGGGATAATTTCTTATACTGTTATATTGAGAAAAGAAAATTCTCGTATCTCAGGTTCACAAACACATGAACAATTTATTAAATATAATAATCAAAATATTGAAAATTTAATCAATAATTCAAGTTTGTTTTCTTTAAGTTTAAAAGAAAAATATATGTCAATTTTAAACTCAATTAAATTGGGTGATACAGATCATTTATCACAAACACCTGAACAAAGATTTAAATCTTTATTAAATATAGTTAAATTACTAATTAGTTTGAAAAATCAAGCTCAACAAATCGTTTTAAAGAGTTCACAACAACTGCAAGAAACATATAATCAACAAATTATTAATGCTGATTTAAATCAAATTGAGCAAATCATTCAAGAGTTAAAAAGCAAACAAGAGAATTAATCTTGTTTGCTTTTTATAATTAATAAAAACGCTTTTAGTTTGTTTCTTGGGCTCTTTGAGCTCTTCTTTTATCACGAGCCAATTCAAGAACAAGCTTGTGTGCACGTTTTTCAGCACGTTCTTTGTTTTTTCTTCTAACAACTTTACGCATATTATTTCCTTTTGAATTTGTTTATAATGTCATGTTAAATTATTAAATATATTTTAGCAAATTTTAAAAAATAGGCAAATTAACTCATTTGAAAAGCTATTTTTAAGCTCATTTATTAAAGTATAATTAGAACATGACTAATTTTTTAGAGAAAAGATTACAAAAAAGTTTAGCAAAAATATCAAAAAAAGTTCAACTCAATGAGCAAGATGTTTTAGAAGTAATTCGCGAAGTTAAAATGTCGCTCCTTGAAGCTGATGTTAACTTAAAAGTAGTAAAAGAATTTATTAATAATGTTAAAGAAAAAGCTCTAAATCAGGGCGAAGTGATTGGTAAATTAAATTCATACCAAACAATGGTAAAAATCTTTCACCAAGAATTATTGCATATATTAGGTGATAAAGTCACTGAAATTCAAATTAATAAAAAACCTTACATTATCATGATGTGCGGACTACAAGGTTCAGGGAAAACTACTGCAAGTGCCAAATTAGCTTTCTTTTTAAGAAAGAAAAAGTATGTTCAAAAACCACTCGTAGTCGCTGCTGATATTTATCGGCCAGCGGCTGTTGAACAATTACTCACTTTAGCTAAAAGTATTGATGTGGATTATTTTGAGCAAGGAACTAGCACACCGGTGGCACAAATTGTGACTAATGCACTTGAGCACGCTAGAAACAATCAAAACGATCTGATTATTATTGATACCGCTGGACGTTTATCAATTGATGAAAAATTAATGCAAGAATTAGTGGAGGTGAAAAAAATCGCTTCTCCAAGCGAAATCTTTTTTGTGGCTGATGCACTATCAGGACAAGATATTATTAATGTGGCTTCAACTTTTAACGAACACTTAAAGTTAACTGGTTCAATTATTACTAAACTAGACTCAGATGCTCGTGGAGGTGCTGCACTTTCACTAAGACAAGTTCTTAACCTTCCAATTAGATTTATCGGTACTGGAGAAAAGGTTTCTAACTTAGATTTATTCTATCCTGATCGAATGGCTGATCGGATTTTAGGAATGGGTGATGTGCTCAGCTTGATTGAAAAAGTTGAAAGTTCAATTGATGTTGATAAAGCAAGCAATATGATTGAACGAATGTTTAAAGGAAACTTTAATTTAAATGATTTGCTCGATCAAATCAATGAAATTAAAAAATTAGGTAAATTTTCAAAAATTCTCAAAATGCTCCCAGGTCAATTTGCTAATAAAGTTAGAGAGGAAGATATTGAAGGAGCTGAAAAAAAGCTTGAAGTGTATAAAATTTTAATGAATTCAATGACTGCTCAAGAGCGTAATAATCCTAAATTGCTTCGAAACGCTTCTCGTAAGGAACGTATCCTCAAAGGAAGTGGAAGAAGTGCTCAAGAGTTTAATAAATTGCTTTCGGATTTTGATGCTATGTCTAAACGAATGAGCGAGATGCGTTCAAAATTAAAATCTGGTAGTTTTGGTGGATTATTTTAATCAATTACAGCATGCAAAAAGGAACAGTTAGTACTGTTCCTTTTTTTGGTTGAATTATTATTTAAGAATTTTGGTAACTGATCCTGCACCAACAGTACGTCCACCTTCACGAATAGAGAATTTAGTTCCCTCTTCAACGGCAATAGGAGCAATAAGTTTAACTTTAAGGTTAACGTTTTCTCCAGGCATAACCATTTCACGTCCAGGCTCAAATTCTACTCCTCCAGTAACATCAGTTGTACGGAAGTAGAATTGTGGTTTATAGTTTTTAAAGAATGGAGTGTGACGTCCACCTTCTTCTTTTTTAAGTACGTAGATTGCAGCTTCAAATTCAGTGTGAGGAACGATTGATCCTGGTTTAGCAAGAACTTGTCCACGTTCAACATCATCACGGTTTACTCCACGAAGTAAAAGACCTGCATTATCTCCGGCCATAGCTTCTTTAAGGTTTTTACGGAACATTTCAATTCCAGTAACAACTGTTTTTTTAGTAGCTTTAAGCCCAACGATTTCAACTTCTTCGTTAAGTGTTAATTTTCCACGTTCTACACGTCCAGTAGCAACAGTTCCACGTCCGGTAATGGTAAATACGTCTTCAACAGCCATTAAGAATGGTTTTTCAAATTCTTTAACAGGAGTTTCGATATAAGTATCTACAGCATCCATAAGTTCCATAATTTTTTCTTCGTATTTTGCATCACCTTCAAGTGCTTTAAGTGCTGATCCACGAATGATAGGTGCATTGTCTCCATCAAATCCATAATCTGAAAGAAGTCCACGAATTTCAAGTTCAACAAGCTCAATCATTTCTTCATCACCTTCAAGCATATCGCATTTGTTTAAGAAAACAACGATACGAGGAACACCAACTTGTTTTGATAAAAGAATGTGTTCACGTGTTTGAGGCATAGGACCATCTGTTGCAGCAACAACTAAGATAGCTCCGTCCATTTGAGCAGCTCCTGTAATCATGTTTTTAACATAATCGGCGTGTCCAGGACAGTCTACGTGTGCATAGTGACGTTTTTCAGTTTCGTATTCAATGTGAGCAGTGTTAATAGTAATTCCACGTGCTCTTTCTTCAGGTGCATTATCAATAGAAGCATAATCACGTGCTTCTGAAAGCCCTTTCTTAGATAAAACAGTTGCAATCGCAGCTGTTAATGTAGTTTTACCGTGGTCAACGTGTCCAATAGTACCAACATTAACGTGTTCTTTACTACGATCAAACTCTATTTTTGCCATAATAATATCCTTTCTATTTTATTTGTTAATAAAATTTTATGATTATATAAATAATTTTCGTAATATGTTTTTTCAAAATAAACGTGTTGTCAAATTACGATTGTTTTAGCGCTAAAACCACCATAGTCTAGTCTTTCAACTAGAACCTGTCCGTTTGAAATTAGCATTTAAATTTTACCATATTAAAGAAAAATTCAGAACATCATATAGATAAAGTTTCAGAGTTAATTATCATTGATAAATTAATTATATTATTCTAAATATCCTGTTTTTGTGTAGATTATGAAAAAAGATAAATAAAGATAAGCAAAAAATTAATATAATGTAAAACAATTTTGTTTCATTTAAAAACAAAAACACTCTTATTTTAAAATACACGCGAAAAGTTAGATAAAAAATCAACTTAAAATGCACATTAATTTAAGAGTGTTTTCATATAACATTTTAACTTTTATTGTAATTATTGGTTCTTTTTCATTAATGCACTTAATAAACCAACAAATAATGGGTGTGGTTTAAGTGGTTTAGATAAAAATTCAGGGTGGAATTGACAAGCGATAAAAAATGGATGGTTTTTTAACTCGATTAAAGATTCAGCTCCAGCACTATTTACCCCTGAAAAAACAAAGTTTCCGTCATTGAATTTATCTAAATATTGTGGATTAAAGTCATATCTATGACGATAACGTTCAACAATATTTAATGATTGATAAACTTCATATGCTAAGGTATTAGGTTTAATAGCAACTTGAGAACTTCCTAAAGATAAAGTTCCTCCTAAACGATTGGTGTTATGAAAGGTTGGTTGAATAGTAAAAAGCGGATCTGGGGTTTGTACATCAAACTCCATTGAATTAGCTTTGGTAAGCTTTAACACATTTCGAGCATATTCAATTACAGCTAACTGCATTCCTAAACAAATTCCTAAAAATGGAACTTGATGTTCCCTTGCGTATTGAATGGCAAACATTTTGCCTTCAATTCCTCTACTTCCAAATCCATACGGAACACAAATTCCATCATAAGAACCAAGCATTTCTTGTGCTTGCTTATAAGATTTAATTTTAGTTGCGTCAATTAAAGTTAATTTAAGATCAATTCCTAAATGATAACTAGCAAGATTAAATGATTCAATAATTGATAGGTATGAATCTGCTAATTGCACGTATTTTCCGACAAGAGCCACATTATAGGTTGATTTTTTAAGTTTAACAATGCTATCAGTAAAAGTTAGTCATGATGATAAATCATTCTTAGTTCTTGGATCATCTAATTTAAAAAATTCAAAGATTTTAGTGTGAATTTTTTGCTCATACAGCAATTGAGGTAATAGATAAATATTGTCAACATCTTGTGAATAGAAAATTTTATCATTATCAATGTTGCAATATAAAGCAATTTTTTCATGTAATTGTTGATCAAATGGATAACTGGTACGCAAAATTAGAACATTAGGAATAATTCCGTGTTCTCTTAATTTCATAACTGAATGTTGAGTTGGTTTGGTTTTAATTTCGTTTCCAATATTTAATCTAATCAACGGAGAAACGTGGATAAAACAAATTTGTCGTGTGGAATCATGGAACTTATATGAACGTAATGCTTCAATAAATGGTAATGATTCAATATCCCCAACAGTACCTCCAAGCTCAATAAGCAAGAAATCTAAATCAGGATCACTATCAATAATTTGATTGATCCTTTCGTGAATTTCATTGGTTAAATGTGGAACGATTTGGATTGTTTTACCTAAGTAATCACCAGCACGTTCTTTAGTTAGAACTTGTTGATAAATTTGACCAGCTGATAAAGAAGAAGTTTTTGAGATTGGATAATCTAAAAAACGTTCATAATGTCCTAAATCCAAATCTGCTTCCATTCCATCATGGGTGACAAAAATCTCTCCGTGTTGCACTGGAGACATAGTCCCAGGGTCAATATTTAAATAAGGATCAAGCTTTAGAGTAGCTACTTTAAATTTTTGAGTATGTAAAATCCGGCCAATCGAGGCTAAAACTAATCCTTTTCCTAAGGATGAAAAAACTCCACCTGTTAGCGCAATAATCTTAGTTTTAGACATATATAAAATGTCCTTTCTGTGTTTGATAAGTTTTAAAATGATTTAAATAAGTAATTTCATAATATGTCTGAAAAATAAATAAATTTTCTTAAATAAGAACAAAAGTTTAAACTTTTACCTTTTTCTTTGCTATCTATTCAAACGAATAATAAAGCAGTTTATAGTTAAAAAGTCAACTCAATGAAATTAAATATATAAATAAAAAATCTGCTGATTTTTATAATAATTATAAAAGGAAATATTTATCATTAGAACAAAAAAATCTTAAGAAAAATATTTTTTGGAAAATATTTCATAATTCATAAGAAAAAGCAAGCTTTGATTTGCTTGCCATTCTTTGTTTTTGTTAGATTTTTATTCTTCGTTTGCCAATTTGGTTTTTGTGTTTCTAATTGTTACATTAGCTAGTTTAGAACTTTTAATAATCAAATTGTGTATTTTGTCTGTTTGCAAAACGGTTGATTTAAAGAACTCATTTGCACTTTCGACTACTGAAGTTGAAAATTCTTTTTTCAGATTTTCTAAAGAATTTGATAATGCTGTAATTTCTTGATCAATTTTGTGATCATTATCTAAAGTTTGATTATATTTATTTAATTGTTCAACTAATTCACTAACTTTAACTTTTTTAACTAAAATTTGAACAGATTGGTAAAAATCGTACATTAAATTAGCTAAAGCATGTGAGTGTGAATGGCTTTCTTCATCAGTTTCGTGACTGTGCCCATGATCGTGATCATGTTTGTGATTATGTGAGTGTTTTTTCATGATTTCTTCTTCAGAATCAATGGTTTCGGGATCAACTGGAAGATTAATATCTTCATGAATTTGAGTTTCTAATTTTTTAGTAAGATTTTTAAGCTTATCTGAAAAAGAGTCGCTTTTTTTGTATTCATTAATTTGAACTAATAACATATTAGATTCAATTTTATTTTTAGATGCATGCTCATGGTTATGTTCATCAGTTGATTCAGATGAAGAAAAATCTTTTTCCAAGATTGAATCTATTGTTCTATTTTTTTGTGTTTGATTAAAGTATTTATCATCAAAATATATATTTGTGACTTCTTGATTAAGCGAATTAAGTACATTATCTAAATATTGGTTTGAAGGTAACGCTTCTTCATCAAGGTATTTAATATCTGATTTATTATTTGATTTTTGAAGAATGTATTGTACTAATTTCACTGAATTTTCTTGCATTTTGGTTTTTGAATAGTCTTTAAAGACTTCTCTTAAATCAGCAGTTAAATCTTCTAACTTGTTGAAAACAACGTGCTCAAACAACTTGTTAATTTTACTTAATTCTTCTTTCCCTTCTTTAGCTGTTGCTTTAATTTTTAAGGCAATTTTGTTTGCAATAGCAACAATTGATAAATTATTATCTTTTCCATCAATTAATTTAAATATTTGCCCAAATTTACCATTTAATGCGTCTGGACCTTTTGTTGTGATTTGATCATATTTATCAATTAATTCGTTATTAGCTTTAAATAATTCAACTAATGAATTAACAGTATTTTTGTCATTTTCTGGCAATGAATTAATTTTAGCTTGTGAAATTTTTGAAGTTAATTTTGTTAAATCATTTGATCTAAAATCACTATCTTGTACATTATTGTCTTTTGGTTCAGCTTGGGTATTGCAACTCATAGCCACAAAAATAGGTGCTATCGAGATTGGACCAAGCGATAATCACTTGACTTTTTTTGTCATTTTTCTCCTTATATTACTAATTGGTAATATGTTAATTATATACCTATTTTTGTCAATAAAAAATAAAACTCGCAAAAAAGTGCGGGTTTTATTTGACTATTTTAATTAAATAAAATTGTTTTTTACCTACATTAAGAAAAGCGTATTGGTTCTCAAAAAATTCTGAATTGACTAAAAATTCTTGAGTGATTGATTGCAAATTAACTCTTAACGATTTAAATTGGATAAATTCATTAGCTTCACGCTTAGATTTTAAAATTTGATTGTCAATTAAAAATTCAACTAAATTAGTATTAACTGGAATTGCAAGAGTTTTAAGTTCATTCTCAATTCCTTTAATATCATTAAGAGTAAATTTGTTTAAATCAAGATTTTTGTTAAACAAGATTTCACTAATATTAAGACTATTTTTAGCATCTTGTTCGCTATGAATATCTTTAATGACTTCATAAGCTAATCTTTTTTGAGCCAATTTTAATGATGGTTGCTCAAAATGCTTTTTCATGATATCTTCAATTTCTTGAATTTGAATAAAAGTTAATCATTTCAGTAGCTTTTCAACTTGTGAATCGGGTTGGTTAAGTAAAAATTGATATAAATCATATGGTTTGGTTTTCTCTTTGGCTAATCAATTATTCCCTCCACCGGTCGATTTTCCAAATTTATTTCCATTTTGATCAGTTAAAAGTTGAGAAGTTAATGCAATTGCTTGATGTTGTGAACCAAATAGAGTTGAGATCATATCAAGACCAGTTGTAATATTACCTCATTGATCTGAGCCGCCAAATTGGATTTTAACATTGAAATCTTTATAAAGTTGAACAAAGTCTCAACCTTGTATTAATTGATATGAAAATTCAGTAAAACTTAGTCCTTTTTCAATCCGTGATGCAATTGAATCTTTAGACATAATATATGCAATATTCACTAGTTTTCCAATATCTCTTAAAAAATCAATTATGGTCATGTTTTTATAAAAATCATAATTATCAACTACTTTAAAGCCAAATTTCTCAAGTTGTTGTTTAATTTTAGACTTATTATGATTAATTTGCTGCTCATTAAGTAAGATTCTTTCTGCTTCTTTAAATGATGGATCTCCAATCATTCCTGTAGCCCCACCTAAAACTGCAATAATTTCATATCCGTATTTTTTAAATCTGAGTAAGTTAATAATTTGAATATAATTTCCTAAATGTAAACTATCTGCTGTGGGGTCAAAACCAACATAAACTCCACTATTTTTGGGGAGATTAAGAAATTTTTCATAATTTGAAATTTGTTTAAAAACACCACGTTTTTTAAATTCTTCAATAATATTCATTTTAAAATATAACTTCCTCTCCGATATTTTTCTCATCACCAAAAACTAAACCTTGGTCTTGCAATCCCAAACTAGCATATCCAATAAGCATGCCATTACTTTTTACATCCAACATTGAGCCATCTAAAATTTCTAATCCGTTTGCATTAATTGAACCAGGAAGTGCTACAGCTACAATTTTTCCTTGAATTGAATCAAGTGTATTAGTGACCACTTGAAATTCTTTAGAATTGTCAAATAAAGTTAAAACAAATAATTTATCACTTTTGGGGTGAACATTACGTTTGATTATTTGAGCATAAACAAACTTTTTTCCATCATTAATTTGTAAATTTAAATCATGAGCTATTTTTTTGATTTTTAAACTTTCTTGTTCATCTAAAGCAAAAAAAGCTTTATTACTTGAATTAAGTAATGATTCATTATTAAACACATTAATTGAATTAACTTTATTATTCTCATCAACAAAAAAGAGATAATTATCGCTTTTAATTTGCTTGGTTGGTTTGATGCTTGTATCAATTGTTAAAATCGCACAATTACTAAATTGATCGCTTAATTTATGCACTAAAATCATATTATTATATTTTACATTAAATATCTTATAATAATTAAACATATGAAAAAGATAGCTATTGTTATAAGTTCATCTTGTGGACTGACTGAAAAACAAGCCAAAAATCGAGGTTGATTTTATCTTCCGTTAAATATTCAAATTGATAATAAAAATTATCTTGACGGAATTGACCTCACTAGTGAAAACTTGTTTGACAAATTTTCTAAAAATTCAAGTGGAGCTAAAACAAGTTCGACAAACATTGGATATGTTTTGAATTTATTTGAACAACTTTCAAATACATTTGATGCAGTAGTGGTTTTTCCACTTTCAGAAAAATTATCAGGTGAATATCAAAATTTAGTAAATTTTTCAAATAATTTTAAAAATGTCTATGTCATTAACTCACTTGATGTTGCACAATTAATTAGCTTAAAAGTCATTGAATTTGAACATTTAATTGACTCTGGAGTTTCGTTAAATGAGGCAATTAAGAAAATTGAAAATAATCCTTGCCAATATTCAGTAACATTAATTCCTAAGTATAATAATTTTTTAGTCAAAGGTGGACGCTTAACTCCTGGAGCAGCTGCTGTTGCTAATTTATTAAAAATTATTCCTATGATTAAATTTGAAAATGGTAAATTAGAAAAAGAGGGAATTGGTCGGGTATTTTCAAAAACAATTCTTAATTGTATTGAAAATAAATTAGCAAATTTACATAAACAGGAACTAAAGAACTTAGATTTAATCATTTTACATTCACAAAATCCTGAAATTGATAAATATATTGAATATGTTAAAGAAAATTATCAAATTAATCCATTAATATCATATATTCCCCCAGTAATTTCTATTCACACCGGACCAGAAGCTATAGTAATTATTAAACATAGTAAACTTTCAAATAAACAAAGAAGTTTATTTGAGTAAAAAGAAAAGCAGCTGTAGCTGCTTTTTGACTATTGATTTTATCAAAAGACACAATTTTAGGGCAAATATGAATATTTTATAAAAATCACTAACAAAGAAGGGCGATATTAACATAAATATAATTAAATAATTTATGAATGATTTTTAAAAATAAAAAATGTGTTTTTTGAAAATAACGACTAACGAATTAAAATTGTTGCGAGTTTAAATAAATTTTAGTTTTTAAACCTAAAAAAACAAACTTAATTTTCTTTTGCTGCCTATCGCTTTAGCAATAAACAGCGATAAAATTATACAAGCATTTGTTTGTTTTTTAACTTTTTTGTTTAAAAATGTTTAAAATTAAAATATGAAATTTTGCTAAAGGAGATTTAATGCAAAAGTTTAAAAGAATTTTCATGATAATTACAGATGGACTAGGAATTGGTCCGGATCGTGATCAGAAAGCTTTTGGCGATGCTGGAGCAAACACTATCCGTTCTGCATCAATGGCCGAAGAATTTAAAATCAACACATGGAAAAAACTTGGAATTGGTAATATTACTGATTTACAAGGAAATTATCATGTTAAAAATCCGCTCGCTTATATGGCAAAGGTTCAAGAAGTTTCTAATGCTAAAGACACCTTGGCTGGTCACTGAGAAATAATGGGAATTAAAACTTTAGTTCCATTTCCGACCTTTACCGAAACTGGATTTCCGAAAGAGTTAATCAATGAACTAGAAAAGGCTTTTGATGGCCGTAAAATTATCGGAAATAAAGCGGCTAGTGGAACTGAAATTATTAATGAACTAGCACACGAAGAAAAAACAAATGGCTCGATAATTGTGTACACATCAATGGATTCAGTGCTTCAAATTTGTGCTCACGAAGAGTGAACTGGTCTAGATAAATTATACAAATATGCTCAAGCAGCTAGAGCCATTTGTTCATCAAAACCTGAGTGAAATGTCGGAAGAATTATTGCTCGTCCATATGTCGGTGAGGCTGGTAATTATACTCGCACCTACAATCGTCATGACTATGCAAACAAGCCACCTAAATTAATTTTAAATAATTTAATTGATAAGGGGGTTGAGGTTGTTTCTGTAGGTAAAATTAATGATATTTTTGTAGGGCAAGGAATTTCTAGACACATCCCAAGTGGGAGTGATGCAATTGGAATGGATAAAACCATTGAACTAGCTATGGAAGAAAGTGAAAATAAATTCGTTTTTACTAATTTAGTTCAATTTGATTCGCACTATGGTCATAGACGTGATGTCCACGGATTTGCTCAAAATATCGCTGATTTAGATGTGAAACTAGCTAAACTTATTAACGTTTTAAAAAAAGATGATTTATTAATCATTACTAGTGATCATGGAAACGATCCACTTTATCCTGGATTTAATCATACTAGAGAATATCTTCCAGCAACTATTTATTCAAAATCATTTACCGCTCCAAAAGTTTTAGATACATTTAATGGGCTTGGGACTCTTGGAAACATTGTAGCTCGTAATTTTGGAGCCGATGTTGTCCTTGAAACTGGTGATGATATTTTTGATAAACTTGTTTAAATTGATTTAAGCACAAAAAAACATTCTTTTCAAGAATGTTTTTTTAATTATTAACATTTTATTGAGTCACTTCTTCTTTATATCCAGGAACTGTTACTTCTCTAGCTACAGAAACAATTTTTCCATTTGAAAGAGTTTTAGAAAGGCGAACTGAGAATTTAGCTTGGGTTCCTTCAGAAGAAACAAGGATAACTTTTTTATCAACTTGTTTTGCATAATCATAATACAATTTTCCAAATTCAAGATAAACATCATCAACTGAAGCTTCGGTTGCGAGTTTGTCTTTAATTTTGTCTTTTGAAATAACAAGTACGTTCTCTGACATTCTTAATAATTTTTCATTGGTTGAAACAGTTTCTTTAAGTAAAGATAATTTAGCAACTTCTTCTGGAGAAGGTTTTTTAGGTTCTTCGGTTTTTTCTTCTTGTTTTGCATCAACTTTAGGTTCAACAATTGTTGAACTATTAGAACATGAAACAGCAAGTGATAAAGGTGTAATTACTCCACCAAAAACCGATAAGATTAAAGCTAATTTTCTTTTCATATTTTTCCTAACTAAATTAAAAATTTATAATGGTATCTCTATTATAGCAAACTTGAGAGTTTTTCTGTTGAATTTGTCAAAAAGATTATTCTAAAATTACATATCTAACTCGTCAATTCTTTGTTGATGTCTACCACCTTCGTATTCAGTTGCAATAAATTCATCAATGATTTTTTGAGCTTTTTTTGTGGAAATTTGGCGTCCGCCAAAAACCAAAACATTAGCATTATTGTGAAGTTTAGCAAGTTTAGCATCTTCAACCGAGGTCACACGAGCAGCTCGAATGTGCTTGTGTCGATTTAATGCATACGAAATTCCTAAGCCTGTTCCACAAATTCCAATACCAAAATCTGGTTTTTTATTATCAATATACTCTGCAAGTTCTTTTCCTTGAGTTGCATAACTAACTGGATTT
Source organism: Mycoplasma sp. 1578d (assembly GCF_024582695.1). Lineage (NCBI taxonomy): Bacteria > Bacillati > Mycoplasmatota > Mollicutes > Mycoplasmatales > Mycoplasmataceae > Mycoplasma > Mycoplasma sp. 1578d. Next base: position 174,690 of record NZ_CP102081.1, on the reverse strand, counting down.
TGGTCTGTTTTTGGTCCTAAATCAACTATTTCATAGCCGAGTGATTTAAGGTATTCAATTAATTCTTGTTTCAGCTTAAATCCAGCATGATCGCTTGCAAAAGCAACTACTTTTTTCATAATAACCTCTTTATTGTAATAATAGAATTATAAACTTTTTTAAGTTAAATTACTAATCTGTACAAACACTGTTATTTTCTTTTTTTAATAATTTTTTTAAATTTATTTATTTCATAAAAGAAATGCAATATCAAAGAGATTCAAAAGATTGTTCATTAGTAGTTGCTCAGTATTTTATTGAGCTAATTCATGGTCAAAAAGTCCCTCTTGATGAACTGAAAATTAATGCAATTTATCAAAATAATGGGATTTCACTTGAGAGCTTGAAAAGATTAATTAATCAATATTCTTTAAGTATTGAAGTTTTTAACTGTGATCTTGATACGCTTAAAAAACTCTCAAGTGATCAATTCCCATTTGCAACTATTATCAATCAAAATAATAATCAGCATATGATTATTATTGAAAAATGTACTAATTCACAAATTTGGTATATTGATCCGGCTTATGGAAAAGGTAAAATAAGCTTAGAAGAATTTCAAAAAATCTTTTTAAATATCATTGTAGCTTTTTCAAGCTTAAACCAACCAAATACTGACCAAAAAGAGCAAATAAAAAATTTTACTCATGAAAAAGTTAATTTTAATGCTATCAAAATGCAAATAATGCATTTTTTAAGTAAACTTTTAGAATTGTTTGTTATTTTGCTTATTCCATTAATGACTAAATATATTTTTTCTGAGATTATTCCATACAATTTAGAAATATATTTATATTTTTGTGCTGGATTTGTTTTATGAATTTTAATCACACAACAAACATTTAAATATCTAACAAATAAATGAACTTTAACTAAAGTTACTGAGTATTCCAATCAACAAAAATTAGATCTTTTAAAAAATTTAAAATCACAATATTCCAAAGAAATCACTAAATTAAATTCAAGTGAATTTTTAAACAGAATTATAGCTATAGACACAATTTGAGATTATAAAAGTTCATTTTTATCTTCAATTATTGTAAATGGTTTGTATTTAATTATTGGTGGTTTAATGATATATACAATTAACTTTGTCTTGCTTTATGCTTTAATTATTTATTGCTTAATTAACTTTTTAATTAGTTTATTTATGCAAAATTGATACAACGATTCATATAAGAAGATTTTAGAGCAAAACATTGCTCTTACATCCAATATAGAAGAATATTACAATTATGTTAATTCAATTAATATTTCTCAAATTCAAAATAAACTTTACAAAAATATTCAAAAACAATTTTCTAACATGCAAGAAAATTATTTAAAAACTAATTATGTATCTGAAAGTGTTTTTTCAATATCATCAATTATCGAGATGCTAGGTCCTTTTGTAGTTTTATTTTTAGGATCTTTTCAAATTTGAAAAGGTGCTATTACTTTGGTAGATTTAATTTTTACACTAACAGCAGCTAGTTTATTAACCAAATCAACACAAAATTTTTGGCCTTTATTTAATTTGCACATTAAATACAAAACAGCAAAAATATTGCTTAGATTCTTTAAACAAAAGCAAGAAATCATTGTTCAAACTCAACAAAACCAATTTAATAATATTAGAAAAATTGAATTATCTTATGTTGATTACCAGTATGAACAAAATTATAGTGCATTAAATGTGCAACGTCTAGTAATTGATCAAAACACACATTTAAAGGGAATGAACGGAATTGGTAAAACGACTCTTTTTGCAATCTTAAGCGGAAACTTGAAACCAAGTAATGGAATAATTAAAATCAATAATATTCAAAAAGATATTTTTAATGACTTTGATTTAAAAAATAACATTATATATATTGGTCATAAGAATAATTTATCTCAATCTTTTGTCAGTGAATATGTTAATTTTTCAAATATCAATGAATTTTCTCAAGAATTATCAAATGATCTAATTAATAAAATTAGTACACTTCAAAACAAAAGATTTAACGAGCTTTCTAGTGGAGAAATCCAAGTGGTTAATTTTTTAAAAATAATCGAGCACCCATATCTTCTTTATCTTTTTGATGAAGCTTTTGACAATTTGAGCGAATCTTTTTTTAATGAAATTAAAAATTATTTAAACAAGAAGCTTGATAATTCACTTGTAATTGAAACTAGCCATAATAATAAATTTATTTTCGATAATGCAAAAGAGGTGCATCTTGAAAAGAACCACGTCTCAATATAACTTTATTATTTGCTTGATGCTTTTATTATTGATTGTTTTTGCTTTTATGTGTTATATTGCTTTAACTTACCAAATTAATTCTTACAAAAAAGTTTATCTTCGTAGGGAATATGATGATATTTTTCTCAATGGTATTAAATCGGATGAAATAGTCAAACAACCAGAATTGAATGTTCAAATTAAAAATCAAATATCAACTTATTCCTTTACTTATGTTTTGGATGAGAATCAAATAAAAATAATTTCTCCATCTTTGCTTTTACAAATGAAAGAGAATAATATTCTTGAAATTTATTGCACCTATAATTCAGGAAAAACAACATTTTTAGAATATATTTTAAAGCACATTTTACCTAAATAAGTTTATAATTTTAATCATGAATAAAATCATTCATGAAATTTCTTTCGATAATAGAACTAGACACGATATTGATTTTGATCACGAAATGAAAGAAATAGTTAAAAATTTTGCTAAATTCTTTAAAATTAACAAACAGATACTTTTAGACGTTAAAGTTGTGTCTAAAAGAAAAATTAAGCTCTTAAATAAAGAATACCGCAATAAAGATTATGTAACTGATATTCTCTCTTTCGGACATTATGATCGCTCTCTTTATGACCAATTACCCTTCGTTTTATTAGGAGAATTAATTATTTGCTATGATAGAATGGTTGAACAAGCAATTGAATTTAATCACTCAATTAAAAGAGAATTTTGCTATTTATTTACCCATGGTTTAGTTCATTTAGCTGGATATGATCACGAAGTAGAAGAAGAGAGAATTAAAATGAATAAAATTGTGGATAAAATTTTTAAACCATTAAAAATTGGTAGAGAGTAAAAATGGATATTAAAAAATTAAAAGAATTATTGAAAAGAGCATACGCACCATATTCAAACTTTCAAGTTGCAGCTTGTGCAATTGACCAGGATGGAAATGAATATTATGGAGTTAATGTTGAAAATGCTGCGTATCCATCTGGAATTTGTGCAGAAAGAAGTGCATTATTTGGATCAGTTGCATATGGAGCAAAAGTTGGAACATTCAAGGAAATCCATATTATCAGTAAAAAAGAGGGAATTATTAGTCCGTGTGCTGGATGCAGGCAAGTAATGACTGAATTTATGATTCCTGAAGCTAAAGTGTATCAATATTCGAATGATACAACTCAAGTTAGAGTTAATACAGTTGCTGAATTGGTTCCTTATAGTATTTTAGAAAGCGATATTAAATAATGAAAATTTGTTTTGTTTCAATTATAGGGCGTCCAAATGTGGGTAAAAGTACATTAATTAATGCTATTGTCGGGTATGATGTGGCCATTGTAACTAATGTAGCTCAAACCACAAGAGATCAAATAACTGGTATTTATACTGATGATGAATATCAAATTATTTTTACCGATACACCCGGAATTCATAAACCTGAAAATAAACTAGGTGAAATTTTAAATAAAAATGCTTATAACACCACTAAAGATATTGATGTGCTCTTATTTTTAGCTCCAGCTGATGAAAAAATCGGGACTGGCGATAAAATGATTTTAGAAAAAATCGCTAAGGTTAAACACAAAATTGCTGTTATCACTAAAATTGATAAAATTAGAAAAAATCCACAATTATTAGCAGAAAAAATTAAAGAGGTTCAGGAATATAATTTTGAACATATTCTTTCTACATCAAAAAACGACTTCAAATCAATTAATTCTTTAATCGATGTAATTAAACCATATGCTTATGAAGGTCAAGCTCAATATGACATTGATTATATCACTGATAAAAGCATGCGATTTTTAGCGAAAGAAATTATTCGTGAATCTGCTATTAATTCTCTTTATGAAGAGCTTCCACATTCAATTGCAGTAGAAATAAATGAATTTGAAGATTTAGAAGATTTAATTCAAATTGAAGCTGTTATTTATGTTAAAAAAGCATCACAAAAGGGAATGGTAATTGGTGCTAAAGGAACAAAAATTAAGCAAATTGGTCAAAGTGCACGCTACAAAATGATGCATCAATTCCAAAGTAAAGTTATTTTAAATTTAAAAGTTAAAATTGCTGATAAGTGAAATAACAATGAAAAAGAATTAGCTAAATTTGGTTATAAATAAAATACACGAAGAAAAATTTCGTGTATTTTTCATAGACTTTTAAATTATTCTACTTTATGACATTGGCGACATCTTGCTTCGTATTCAGAATCGCCTAAAAGATGTCTTTCTTTTGATTTGACTTTACGATAAGAAAGTGATGCTTGTTCAAAACACTTCATACATACTGCTTTTAATTTAGAAACATAATCAGCTTGAGCTAAGAGTTCAGAGGTTATTAAAAAACTTTTCCCAGCAAAATCCATATCAAGACCTGAAACAATAACTCTTACACCTTTTGAAATTAGTTTTTCCACTACTTCAAAAATTCCTTCATCAAAAAAGTGAACTTCATCAAAAGCAATCGCTTTGATTTGATCGTCTCAATATTTTCAAATATCATTTGCTCTAGCGATTGATATGGCTTTAACATTTGAACCAGTTCGGCTAACAATTACATCGTTTCCAAAACGTGTATCAAAATCTGGTTTAAAAACTAAAAATTTTACTTGTGCTATTTTTAAAATTGTTAATCTTTTAATTAATTCAGCACTTTTTCCAGCAAACATTGGTCCAGTAATAACTTCAAGTGAACCCTTAGTGTCTTTTCAATACATCAAACTAATTACTTTCTTGTTGTAAGTATTTTTGAACTTCTAGTGCACAATCATCAATAACTGATTCAATATCATTAACTGAATCTAAAACACAACCAGAGGCTTTTAGATGGCCTCCACCACCCCATTTGAGTGCAACATTTCTAACAACTGGGCCGTTTGATCTTAATTCGACTCTAACTTTTCCATCTTTTTCTTCGATAAATTGTGCTCAAATTGGAAATCCGTCAATATTAGAAATTAAATTCGGACGAACTGATTTTTCAGGTGTTCTCCCTCTTTGAATAGTGTCTTGATAAGAATTTTGAAGATACGCAACTCCATCACGTGTTTTTAGAGTTGATGTTAATCAAGCATTAAATTTAATTTCTTCAATCGAAGTTTTATACATATTTAAGTGCATAAAATCTGCATCTAAACCATTTTCATATAAATATGAAGCTAATTTTAAGGTTCTTGCACTAGTATTACTAAATAAAAATCTTCCTGAATCAGTCACCATCCCAAGATACAAGAAACGAGCTGCCTGTTTGCTTATTTTTCATTTTGTTTCATAAGCTATCTCGGCAATCATTTCGTCAGCAGCAATATATGAACTGTCTACTCATCTAGTTACATTGTCACCTAAATCATCGTCATTTGGATGGTGATCAATCCTTAAAACGTGAGCAAAAATTTCTTTATCAAGTAATTCTCTAGTATGAATGCGATCTTTATAATTAGCATCTACAATAACTGCTAGTGATTTTTTTAAAATTTCATCACTAGGGTTTGGATCCATTTGGATATTTAAGAATGGAAATAAACCATTTTCATCTCCAACACAATAAATTTGTTTGTTCGGAAAATTAGTTCTAAGTAATTCCCCGAGTCCGTGTTGCGAACCTAAGCAATCACCATCAGGTTGAATGTGATGAAAGATCACGATTGAATCATATTTTAATAATTGTTCAACTGCTTGTTTTAATGAACCGATTTGCATTATTTTGTCTCACTTTCATATGTAATAATTTCTTGATTTAATCTATCTAAAACATCTTGAACTTGATTTCAAGAATCTAAAGTAATTCCGGCAGCATTATCATGTCCGCCCCCATTGAATTCTTTAGCGACTTTATTTACAAGTGGGCCGTTTGATCTTAAACGACCACGTACTTTTCCGTCCTCTAATTGAATAAATAATGCTCAACAAGAGTTATCTTCAATATTAGCCAATTCATTAACATACATTGAAGCTTCAAGCGAACTAAATTCATGTTTTTGTAAAACTTGATCAGTAGCTTCAAAATAAAGAACTCTTCCGTATTTCTTAAAGCCACTAAGTAATTCTCCAATAAATTTAATCCCTTTAAAAGTTCTTTTTGAAAGTTCTTTTAAAATCGGTTGTGGATGAAATCCATTTTCCATTAAAAAAGCTACTAATGTGTGTGTTCTTGCACTAGTATCAGGATATAAAAATCTTCCTGAATCTGTATTAATCCCTAAATAAATGTACTCACTGGCTTTAAGTGATACCTTCCAATTTGATTCATATGCCAACATTGCAATCATTTCAGCAGCTGCAACATAATGTTCGTCAACTCAAAGATAATCATATTGAATATCACTATCATTTGGGTGATGATCAATCCGTAATTTTGCTGTAGTTTTATTTTGATACAACAACTCAGCATTTTCGATTCGATCACCTGACGAAGCATCAACAACGACTCCGAGTGAATTAGTAAAATCAATTTGAGATGAGTCAGTAAAGTGATATTTCATAAAGTCTAAGACTCCAACATTATCACCCACACAATATACTTTCTTTTCTGGGTAATTAGTTTTAATTAACTCAGCTAAGCCGTGTTGCGATCCTAAACAATCGCCATCTGGTCGTATATGATGAAAAATGATAATTGAATCATATTTTTCAATTGCTTCTTTGGCAACTTTTGAATTTCCTATAAGCATTTTGTCTTCTCCTCCTACCAAGCTAGTTTATATAATAATTTAATTTTACTATTTATAGAATTATGCTTTCTTATAAAGGTAAAAATCTTGGTATTATTTGCAAAAAATTACATATTCAAGCTAAAAACACTAAGCAATTACATTCAATAATTGCTTAGTGTTTAAATTAAAGCATGCTTTGTTCTTGAAGGTAAAGAATATCATCATTAACTTGGATTAAGCCATTATTAATTAAATTATCTATTGCTCTTAAAATGAGATCTTTTGAAACAGGGGTAATGGTTGTAAATCCACAATATTTACTAAAAGTCATCATAATATCATTTAAGCTCAAGTTTTTAGTTGCTACAATAAAAGTTGATAAAAAGTGTTCAACTTCATTTAGGTGAATCCGTGCAAAATCACGTTTAGATGAGTTTTTTTGGTGTTCTCTAAATTCAATAATTTGATCTTTTGCTACAATAAAATCTGCTTCAAAGTCAATAAAGTATTTTTGAGATAATTCATTTAAAATAGCATCAAGCTCTTCTTTAAGAGCAGCAGTAAAGGTTTTTCTCCCAAACATACGTGGAATGAATTTTTTCAATTCATCATAGTGAATTGGATGTAATTCGCTAATTAAAGCTCATACAAAATCAGTTTTGCTTTCTGAATTTGATTTTTGAATTTTGTCAAATAATTGTTCATAATTTGGATAAGGATTGAATTGAATTTTTTCAATTGCTTTTTGCTTAATTTCCACTGGGACATTAATTTTCAATGCATCCATATCACTTGTGTTTGAGTTTGTTCTAGTGGTTTTATTATTTGTTAAATGCTCAATAAATTTGGTCAATCTTTCAACTTGTTTGGTTTTATTTTTATATCAATCTGTTGATCAGATTCGGTAAATATTTCACTTACGTCCTTCAAGAACTCTTTGTCTAAGAATTTCACGATCACGACTTGAACGAGATGTTTTATAAACCGAACCATCACACTCAATTCCTAAAATGTAATGTCCTGGTTTTTTTGGATCTAAAATCGCTAAATCAATTTTATATCCTGAAGATCCAATTCTTTTAACCACATTATATCCTCGTTCTTTTAATTCGTTATAAACATCATCTTCAAATGGAGAGTCAAATTCAGAGACATATTGGTTAGTTTCCTCAATATGTTTGTTTGCTGAAGCAGCATAACGAATGTAATTTTTCAAGAATTTAGCTCCACGTGAGTTGGTTCTTGATAAATCAATATCATTTTCTAGGAATGATGAAACAACAATAACAGCTGTTTTTGCACGAGTTACGGCAACATTTAACCGACGATATCCATTCTGTTGGTTCAATGGACCAAAATTCATAGTCATAATTCCTTTAGCGTTAGGTCCATAACCAACTGAAAGAATAATAATATCTCTTTCATCCCCTTGTACAGTTTCAATGTTTTTAACAAAGAATTTTTCAATTTCTCAAGCATTAAAGAAATGTTCAAATTCATTAGTTTTCCGTCTGAGTAAGTTAATTTTCCGTTCAATCAAATCTCTTTGTTGGGTGTTGAAGGTAACAACCCCCACAGTTCTTCTGGTACCGTATTTTCGAATGATTTCAATAACAAGTTCTACGACTTTATCAGCTTCAACCTGGTTGACCGAGTCAATAAATTGACCACGAACATGCTCGTGTGAGACTCCTTCAAATTTAGATGGGATTTTTGAAGCGGGGAAGGTAATTAATTCATTATAAATTTCTTTGTTTGAAGGGTGAATTAATTCATCAAACTTACTACGGTAGTGTCATTTAAGTTTAATTGTTGGTAATACAATATTAGCAACTTCAAGAATTGAATCAAAAGCAGTAGTATCTCAAGAATTATCATCTAATGAATCATCTTCATCAAAGTGAGCAAAGAAATCTGTAGGCGGAAGTTGTTCCTTATCTCCTGAAATAATGAATTGAGAAGCTCTTGATAAAGCTCCGATTGCATTTTCAGGACGAACCTGCGAGGCCTCATCAAAAATAACTACATCAAATTCTAAGTTTGAATTTTTAAGTAATGAAGACACTGAAAGTGGTGACATCATTAAACATGGTTTAAGTTTAGTGATTAAAGTTGGGATTTTGTCAAACAATAATCTAAATGGCATGATTCTTCTTGATTTGTTTGCTTCAGTTCTTAAAATTGAAACCTCTGAATTCAGCCCTTCAATACTATTGTAATTTGGGATTTTTTCAATAATTGACATTTCCACTTTAGTTTTAGCCATTGACTGAATAATTGCATCTGATTGAGCAAAGGTTTTACGGATTGAATCCATGACCTCACCGTTAAAGTCAGGGAATAATTCGGCTTGATATTTATCAATAAGTAATAAATAAAATCTTCTTAAATAAATTGCAAAGTAATCCTGTTTAATATTTCTTTGAATCAATGCATCAGCGTATTCTTGAAGATGATTTTGTTTCATTAATTTATAAACACGATTAAACTCTAAAATTGTAGTTAAATGTTCATTATTATGAATTGCTTTATCAAGTTTTTTATCTAATTTATCAAAAGTATATCCATCAATATCAAAGAATTCAGTGTTAAAATCTTGTCTAAAGATATGAATATGTTTTTGCAATTTATTAAAAATCTCATTAAATTGTGCAGATAGTTCTCTTGCTTGGTCTTTTTGGATTAAAGCAAATGCAAAAAGATGATAAATATATTTTGAATCTCATTCTAAAGAGTGGCTTAGTTGTTTAAAAGTATTAAATCAATCAATATGCTCATAAGTATTTTTTAAAAATGCAAATTCATTTAATGGTACTCTATAACTAACAAGTTTGCTAATATCAGTAAATTCTTTTTCTTTTTCTTGAATTTCTTCAATAATATTGAAAAGGTTAAGTAATTCAGCATATGTGAGCTTTTCATCTGTTAGTTTATAGGCATAAATACGATTTTTAATCTTTTTATATCCTGGATAAAAGAAACGTTTTGAACCAGTGTTAAAGAAAGAGAGTTGATTTTTATAATTAACCGCATCCAAGTTAATTACTTCAAGATTATACTTGTGTTTGATTCTTGATTTAAGCTCTTCAATTTGTCCACGAATTTTAACTAATGAATTGTAATGCTCAACATCTACTTCAATATTAGGATTTGACATAATCGTTGAGTTAATTGAAGAAATTTTAGTTAAGTGCTCAAGAGTTTGTTGATAAATTTCTATGCTTTTTAAGATAATATCTTTTTTAATTCTTAAAAATGGATATTGATTAGCAAAATTAATGGCTTCATGCAAAGTGTTTCTGAATTGGATAAGATTTTCGACTGTTTTTTCTCTTTGCTTGAGAGACATTTCTTCATAAATTAATCCGTATCAATCATTTTTGGAAATGTCAAAATCGTTAATATTTAAGGCGTTGTGGAATGAATCAATCAGTTTTCTTCTTTTTAGTAATTCTTGTTCAGAAACTTTTTCCACATCCTGAATATCAAATATAATTTCAGGATGTTTAGCATATTTAAAATAAGCTCCATAAAGTTGATAAATTGATTTATTAATTGGTTGAAAAATATTTTGTAATCCTTGCGGATAATTTAACAACTCTTGATGAGAAACGTTAAATTTATTAACTGCATCTTTATGAAAAGTATCTTCAATTGAGATGTTATGTTGTCCTTTTTCTAGTGTCGAAGCAAGTTCGTGCAGAACAATTTTTTTATCTAATTTAGTATTGTGAATTGGTAAAACATAATCATTAAGTCCAATTCTTTTTAAATTATTATAAACCACTTCAAGAGCAGCTTGTTTCTCAGCGACAAAAAGTACTTTTTTATCCCTAGCAATCAACTCAGTGATAATATTTGTAATGGTTTGTGATTTTCCTGTGCCTGGAGGACCTTGAAGGACAAAGCTTTTTCCACTAATAGCAGCTTGAATAGCTATCTCTTGTGATGAATCGGCATTATAAGTATGAAAGTATTCAGCCGGATTAACCACATCATCAATGTCTTTTTCGGTAAATTTAATGTTTTGAACTGGATCTTTAAGACCTGAAATCAATTTAACAAATTGATTATTAATTACTTTTTCAGTGTTTTCTTCAAGATCTTTGACCATATTAATTCTTGAGAATGAAAAAATTCCTAAATCAATTTCTTCAATAATTTTTCATCTTTTATCATTAATTTTTTTAACTTGTTCAAGAATAAAATTTTTATAGTCAACAAAAAGCTCATAATTTGACTTATCTGCTTCAAATTTATAGTTTAAATTAACGCTATAATCATTAATTAATTTTTGAATAAACGATTCATTAAGTAGGAATTCATCATCAAGAAAGTTAACTTTATAAGGTGAATTGTACGCATCTTTTGAAAGTTCAACCGGCACAAATAAGATTGGTGCTAAATGCTTATCATCAGATTCTTTGTTTTCATATCATTCTAAAAAACCTACAGCAAAATATAAAACGTTAATACCGTTTTCTTCCTTAAACAAATTTGATTTTTTCATCAAATTTGAAAGATTTCGATTTTGAACAGTGTCATAAAGGTTTGAACATAAATAATTACCTTTATATTTTTTTTGGAAAGCAGTTATTAATGGAAAGATTTCATTTTTAAAATATTTATCTTTTTGTTCTAATTCAATTCCAAAGGAAACACGCTTTCCTTTAACTTTTTTTGGTCCGTTTTCTTCTTCAAAATCATCAACAACATTACCAAATAAATTGGCAAATTGTAAATTTTTCAGCCCATAAAACCTGTTTAAAAAAACTTCCACACTTGGACTGAGTATTTCTACAGTTTGCGATTTTGTCTTTCGATAATTGATTGATTGATTTTTCATGCTTAAATCAAGCAGTCTATTTTTTCAAACTTCAATATTTTTTAAAATACTCTTACGTTCTTTTTGAGTCACCTTATCTCCTTGCTTGATAAATTTATAATATTATTTTAATTATAAATTAATAAGGAACATCCATCATTTAGAAAGTTTATTTTTTTAGATAAATTTTAAGTTGCAATTAATAAATGACCATAAAATATGAATAAATTAAATTAGCAAATAAATGAATATTTTGCTAAATTTACTTTTTTATTTTGTAAAAAAAGTATAATTTAAATAACATGATATTTCTTAAAGTTGAATATAAAGAAAGAATTGATAAGTATATTTGTGATCACACAGAGATATCGCGAAATGATATTAAAGAACTAATTCAACAAAGAGCTGTTTATGTGAACCAAAGCAATGTAATTAAACCAAAGTACATTGTGCGACCAGGACAAGAAATTAAAATAGTTAAGTTATTAGAAAAAGAAATTAAACTCGAACCACAAAAAATGGATATAGATATTGTTTATGAAGATGAGCATTTGTTTGTGATTAACAAACCATCAGGTCTCATTGTTCATCCAGCACCAGGTCATTTAAATCAAACCTTAGTAAATGGATTGCTTTATCATTTTAAAAATAATTTATCTAATGCTAATGGATTGCTCAGACCTGGAATTGTCCATCGAATTGACAAAGATACTAGTGGATTGCTAATTATTGCTAAAAATAATCAAATTCATAAACTATTATCTGATCATTTTAAAAAACACGATATTAGCCGAGAATATGTAGCTATTATTGACGGAATTTTAGAAGACCGGAAATTAAAATTAAATTTACCAATTGGAAGAAATGTAAAAAATCGTCAGCTTATGTGCGTAACTAATAATAATGCTAAAGAGGCGATTACTCATGTAGAAATGCTGAATACTTTTTACATTGATAATATGCCGAAAACATTGGTAAAATGTACATTAGAAACTGGAAGAACACATCAAATTAGGGTTCATTTAGCATATATTAAAAATCCAGTTTATGGAGATCCTTTGTATGGAAAAAAAGTTGATGATTTTAATCAACGTTTACACGCTTATAAATTATCATTTATTCATCCGATTACAAAAGAGAAAATTGTATTGTACGCAAAACCTCCAAAGGAGTTTGATATAGCTGATTTTGATTTTAATCAGCTGTTCAGTTAAGGGGAAAAATGTTTGGTATTTACGACACAAGTTTCAAAACTCTTAAAACAATAAAAGAATTGTGAAACAAAGAAAATGAATTTAAAAGATTTGTCATTTCCAATGGGATTGCAATCTTTGTTTTGTTCTTATTAAATGTGACTATAAATATTTTATTACTAGTTTTTAAAGCTGATATTGTTAATAAATTTTTAGAAATTCAAAGTGCAAATCCACAAAATAGTAATATTAATATAAATGTCGCTGCTATGGCAGAGTGAAACAATTTATTTATATCGACAATATGACCTAGTTTATTCTTTTTCATTGCAAATGTTCTCTTTGTACGCTCAGTGTATCAAAGTTATAAAGAGCAAAACTTTATGCGATTGTTTACCAGTAACATAGTTATTTGTATTTCAATGTGATGATCGTTTGGTTGAACTATTAAATTTTCTTATTTAGGGGGCATTGCTACTCAATATCCTTTTGTTGCTGTTTTAGCATTATTTATTACTAATTTCTTATTTTCGATTATTGTTATTATTGCGGTTTCGCGTCATTTATATTTGATTAAAAGAGCATTTGCTTTTGCCTTCCATCTTGAACAAAGAAAAAAAATGTTTGAGCAATTTTCAAAATTCTCACAACAAAATCCGTTTGGATTTAACTTCCCTTTTAATCAAACTAACGAACAAGAAGCTGATTACAATCAGCCTGATCAAGAATATAATAATGCCCAAACAAAAGCCCAAAAAAGTGCTACAGAATTAGAAAAGGAAAGAGAAATTAAAAAGCTTCTTGATCTGAAAACAGAACAATTGCATAAGCTGGCTCAATTGTTAGGAATTTACGGTTATATTGAACTTTCAAAAGAAGAACTAGCTGAAAAAATTTACAATTATACCCGAAAAAACAACACAAATAAATAAAGACATCATTTTTAATACATCTCATTAATGAGATGTATTTTTGTATTCTCAAGCAAAAATAAAAAACACAGTAAGCTGTGTTTAATGAAATTGAATGTGATTATAGTTCTTGGACTTGTCCGCCAGCAGCAATAATTGCTTCTTGAGCTGATTTTGAAACTCGATGAACACGAACAATTAATTTTTTAGTTAAGGTTCCATTCCCTAACACTTTAATTGGCAAGGTTCTTTTAATAAGGTTGTTTGCAAATAATGATTCAATAGTTACTTCTTGACCATCTTGATATTTAGCTTCTAAATCTTTTAAGTTAACTACTTGGAATTCTAAATGGTTAACGTTAGTAAATCCACGTTTTCCGATTCTACGGAATCAAGGAGTTTGACCCCCTTCAAATCCTAATCTGTGTCCTTTACGTTTGTTTTGTCCTGATTGCCCTTTACCAGCTTGTTTTCCTTTTCCAGCCGCATGTCCACGACCTTTACGGTGTTTTTCTTTCCGTGAACCTTCGGTTGCTTTTAATGTATGTAATTTAATTGACATATTAGATTAAGTCCTTTACATCTTTATTTCTAATTTCAGCAATTTGCTCAACTGTTCTAAGTTGTGATAGAGCTTTTAGAGTTGCTTTAACAGTGTTTGCTTTTGAACGTGAACCATATGTTTTAGTCACAATATCAGTATATCCAGCTAATTCAGTAACTGCACGCACTGTCCCTGAAGCGATCAACCCTTTTCCTTTTGAAGCAGGTTTAAGCATTACTCTTGAAGCAAGGAATTTAGCTTGAATTTCATGTGGAACAGTTCCATTAACAAGTGGCACATCAATAAGGTTATTTTGAGCGTCTTTAATGGCTTTTTTAATTGCATCAGGAACTTCATTAGCTTTTCCGTGTCCTAATCCAACACTACCTTTTTTGTTTCCAACTACTACAAAGGCACTAAAGCTAAATCTTCTTCCACCTTTAACAACTTTGGTAACTCTAGCTATATCAATAACTTTTTCTGAATATTCAGAAACTGGCTGTTCAAATCCACGGGTTCTTCTTGGACGATCATCTCTGTTAGGACGTTTGTCGGTTTTAGTTTTGGGATTTCGAAAGTTTCTTCTTTCTTCAACTGGAGGTGTTGCTGGTTTAGCAGGTCTTGGGTGTGGTGATTTAACTTCTTTAGTACCAACAACTGGTTTGGTTGCTTGTTTTTGATTTTCCATTAGAATTTAACTCCTTTTTCGCGAACGGCTTCAGCAAATGCTTTGACTCTTCCATGGTACAGATAACCTGAGCGGTCAAAAACAAGTTCTTTAATTCCAAGAGCTAGAACAGCTTGACCCATTTTAGCTCCAAGTTCTTTAGCAGCTTGAATGTTTCCAGAATAGTTTGAATCTTTAAGGGTTGAAACACTAGTTAGTGTAACTCCTTTTGAATCATCAATTAATTGTGCATAAAAGTTTTGGTGTGATTTATAGACGCTTAAACGTGGTTTATCTGAAGTTCCGCTAAGTGTTTGACGAATACGAATGTGTTTAGCTTTGCGAGCTTTATTTCTTGATAATTTTGCCATATTATTCACCTAACTTGCTTCTTATTTAGAAGAAGTTTTCCCTTCTTTACGTCTAATTTTTTCACCTTTGTATGAAATTCCTTTACCTGAATACACACTTGGTTTACGCACACTACGCACAATAGCAGCAAATGAAGTTACGCTTTGTTTATCAATTCCAAACAAGGTAATTTCAGTTGGTTTAGCTAAAGTAGCCTTGACATTTGCAGGAACTTCTAAGGTCACTTCATGACTGTATCCAGCCGAAATAACTAATTGAGTTCCTTTTAATGCAGCTTTATACCCAACTCCTTTAATTTCAAGTTCTTTGGTAAAACCTTGTGAAACACCAGTAATCATATTGGCAATATGAGCATTGGTGGTTCCGTGTAATTGTTTAGTAGTTTTTTCTTCGTTTGCTCGAACTGTGGTGACTTGGTTGTCTTGAACTGAAACAGCAATTTTTGAACTAAATTCTCTACTAAGAGTTCCTAATTTTCCTGAAACGGTTACTTTAGTCCCATCAACAGTAACACTAGTTCCAGCAGGAATTGTTAAGATACGATTTCCAACACGTGACATAACACTTCCCTTCTATCAAATGTAGGCAACGACTTCGCCACCAACATTTTCTTTCTTAGCTTCTTTTCCAGTCATTAGTCCTTTTGAAGTAGACATAATCACTGTTCCATATCCTGATAAAACAGTAGGAATTTCTGAAGATTTAACATAAACTTTAAGTCCAGGTTTTGAAACTCTTTTAATTCCAATAATTGCTGATTGAGAACCTTTATATTTAAGGGCAAGAACTATTTTTTTGTTAATTCCTTCACCTTCAACTGAATAAGAATGAATGTAACCTTCTGATTGAATTAATTTGACAATTGCTTCTTTTTTATTTGAGAATGGAATTTCTACGGTTTTATGCTTTCTTGCGTTAGCGTTTTTAATACGCACGATTAAATCTGAAATTGGATCTGTAATAAACATAATTATCAGCTCGCTTTCTTCATACCTGGGATTTTACCTTCGTGTGCAAGGTTTCTAAAGCAGATACGACATACTTTGTATTTTCTTAAAACCGCATGTGGACGACCACATAATTCGCAACGTGTATATGCACGAGATGAGAATTTAGGGTGGCGTTTTGCTTTTTCAATAAGTGCTTTTCTAGCCATTATTTATCTCCTTTTTTCTCAAATGGAACACCAATTAATTCAAGTAATGTTCTAGCTTCTTTATTAGTTTTTGCGGTGGTGACAATAATCACATCAAGTCCTTTGATCCGACGGATTTTGTCAAATTCAATTTCTGGGAAAATGATTTCTTCTTTAATTCCTAAAGCAAAGGTACCTCTACCATCAAATGATTTAGGATTTGCACCACGGAAATCACGAATACGTGGCATTGCAACGTTGATAAGTTTGTCTAAAAATTCTCACATACGCTCTCTACGAAGGGTAACTTTTCCTCCCATAGGCATTCCTTCACGAAGTTTTCATGAAGCGTTTGATTTTTTAGCTTTGGTTTGAAATGGTTTTTGTCCAGCAATTAAAGTAAGTTCATTTAAAACTTCTTCAATCGCTTTTGAGTTTGAAACTTCTTTTCCAGCTGTCATATTAAGTACCACTTTTTCAATTCGTGGAACTTGCATTGGTGAAGAGTAATTAAATTTTTCTTTAAGTGCAGGAACTGCTTTTTCTAAATAAACATTCTTGAGCATAATTAAATTTCCTTCTTAGTTTTTCTAACTACTCTAACTTTTTTACCTTCCTTGGTAAATTTGTAACCAAGTTTGCTATATTGAGCTGGTTTGTCTTTAGTTTCTTTTTTAACAAGATATGCTACATTTGAAGCATGAATTGGAGCTTCTTTAGTGGTAATAGTTCCATCTTGGTTTTGTTGTGAAGGTTTGTTATGTTTGGTAACAATGTTAAGGTCTTTAACAATAACTGCGTTTTTGTCGTGTAATACTTTTAAAATGGTTCCAGTTTTCCCTTTTTCTTTCCCTGCAATTACAATAACTTCGTCGTTTTTCTTGAATTTAACTTTCATAAAAATTCCTTAATTATAAAACTTCAGGTGCAAGAGAAACAATTTTTGGATATTTTTCACGAATTTCACGAGCCACTGGCCCAAAAACACGTGTTCCTCTTGGAGTTCCATCTTCTTTTAAAAGTACTACAGCATTTTCATCAAACCGAATGTATGATCCATTTTCTCTCGAAATCCCATAACGTGAGCGCACGACTACTGCTTTAACTACTTGTTTTTGTTTAACTCCACCATTAGGAATGGCTTTTTTCACTGAACACATCACCACATCACCAATTTTGGCCACTTTTTTATTTGAACCAAGAATTCTGAAAATTCCGACTTCTTTGGCTCCTGAATTATCAGCAACATTTGCTCTAGATAGTTCTAATAGCATTATTTGCTCCCTTCGTTAGACTGTTTAATTGAAACAAGTCGAAAGTGTTTAGTTTTTGAAAGTGGACGTGTTTCCATAATCACAACTGAATCGTTTAATTTAGCAAGGTGATTTTCATCATGGACAGCAAAACGTTTAGTTGATTTGAAACGTTTTGAATAAAGTGGGTGCTTTTTATAAGTGTCAACAGCAACAATAATAGTTTTAGGTGTTTTGTGAGCTGAAACGACTGTACCAACTAATGTTTTTCTTGTATTTCTTTCAATCATTATTTAGCTCCTTTTTCACTTAAGGCTGTGAGTGCTCTAGCAATATCTTTTTTAATAAGATTAATTTTATGGGTTTGATCAAGAGAACCGGTGGTGTTTTGGAATCTTAATGTTCAAAGTTCAGCTTTAAGATCTCTCACTATTGTTCGGAGTTCTGCAACTGATTTGTTTAATAAATCTTTATATAGCATTAGTTATTCCCTTCATGTTCTCTTGTAATAATTTTTCATTTCACAGGTAATTTGTGTCCAGCAAGTCTTAAAGCTTCACGAGCAATTTCTTCTGACACTCCTGATACTTCAAACATAACAGTATCAACTTTAACAGCAGTATATCATTTTTCAGGTGCACCTTTCCCTGATCCCATCCGAACCCCAATTGGTTTAGAGGTTTTTGAGAAATGTGGGAAGATCCGAATGATAACGCTTCCTTCACGACCCATATGTCTAGTAGCGGCAATACGGGCTGATTCAATTTGACGAGCATCAACTCAAGCACTAGTTACAGCTTGAAGACCAAATTCTCCAAAAGCAACAGTGTTTCCTTTAGTAGCTCTACGTTTATCGTGTTTTACTAGAAATGGTTTTCTATATTTGGTTCTTTTTGGTTGAAGCATTTTATTTATCTCCTTCCAAAATTTCACCTAATGAAACCCAAACTTTAACTCCAATTGCTCCATAAGTGGTACGAGCTGTAGCAGTAGCATAATCAACGTTTTGTCTAAGAGTGTGAAGTTTCATTTCTCCTTCTGAATATCCTTCAGTACGAGCCATGTCAACACCATTTAAACGACCTGAAACGGCAGTTTTAATTCCTTTAGCTCCATTACGCATTGCACTACGAATAGCAATTTTTTGAGCGGTACGGAATCTTTCACGGTTTTCAAGCTTTTGAGCGATCATTTCAGCAAGTAATCTAGCATTAAGATCTGGGTTTTTAAGCTCAATAACTTGTAAATTAACATCAAGGTGTTTGTTTTTTAAATATTTTTTCAGTTTAAGAGTTAATTCTTGAATGTTTTTTCCTTCTGAACCTAAAATTACTCCAGGTTTAGCAGAATGTAAAACAACATTAACTCTATTTTTTTGGTTTCTTTGAACATTTACTTTACCAATTTGGTATTCACGTACATATTTATCAAAAAACTTATAGATTTTAGCATCTTCAACTAATTTGGTTCCAAATTGTGCTTTTTCAGCAAATCAGATTGAATTGTGTGCTTTGGTAATTCCGAAACGGAATCCATTTGGATTGACCTTTTGTCCCATTAGTTTCTCTCCTCTAAAACAATTGATAAGTTTGATGTACGTTTAAAAATTGGATAAGCTCGACCTTGGCTTCTTGGTTGAAATCTTTTTAAAGTTTGACCTTCATTAACATAAACTTCTTTAACGAATAATTTTGATGCGTCCATTCCATGGTTATTGGTAGCGTTTGCAATCGCTGAGTTAAGTAATTTAATGAAAATACGAGCAGATTTTTTTGAAGTATTGTGTAATAAAGAAAGTGCTATTTTCACATCTTTCCCACGGAAAAGGTTAGCGACAAGTTTAGCTTTTGAAACACTAACTCTTTGTAGTTTAACGTGTGCTTTGGCTTGTTGCATTATTTTTTCTTACCTTTATCTGCACCATGACCTGAGAATGTTCTGGTTGGTGAAAATTCTCCAAGTTTGTGCCCGACCATATCATCGGTTACATATACTTCATTAAATACTTTTCCATTGTGTACTGCAAAAGTCAAACCAACAAAACTTGGGAAGATAGTTGAACGTCTCGATCATGTTTTGATTGGTTTTTTAGGTGCTTTTCCTTCAAGAATGGCATCTACTTTTTTGAGTAAATGGTCATCAGCGAATGGACCTTTTTTCAGACTACGTGCCATTATTTAGCATCCTTTCTTCTTCTTATAATCAGTTTATTTGAAGATTTCTTAGTTTTTCTAGTTTTCACTCCAAGAGCTTTTTTACCTCAAGGGGTAAGAGGAGCTTTACGCCCAACAGGTTGTTTCCCTTCCCCTCCCCCATGTGGGTGATCCACAGGGTTCATAACTGAACCACGAACGGTAGGTCTAATTCCTTTATGTCTGTTAATTCCGGCTTTTCCGACATTAACTAGTAAATGTTCTTCGTTTCCAACAGTACCAATTGTTGCACGACAACGAGCTAAAATACGACGTGTTTCACCTGATTTAAGTTTTAATACAACGTATTTTCCATTGTCATCTTTCCCAAGAATTTGGGCAGCAGTTCCAGCTGAACGAGCAATGATTGCTCCGCCACCTGGTTGCATTTCAATGTTGTGTACAAATGTACCATCAGGAATATTTGCTAATGGTAAGGCATTACCAACAACAATATCAACATTTTCTCCTGAAATCACTTTTTGCCCTAATTTAATTCCTTTAGGTGCAATAATGTATCTTTTTTCTCCATCTGCATATGCAAGTAAACAAATGTTTGCTGATCTGTTTGGATCATATTCAATTGTTTTAACCATAGCTGGAATATTATCTTTATTACGTTTAAAGTCTACAATTCTGTAGAATCTTTTAACACGTCCTCCGTGATGTCGAACAGTAATTTTACCCTGGTTATTACGACCTGCATTATTTTTTAAAATCACAAGGAGTGATTTTTCAGGTGCGTGACCAGATAAATTTTGTTTAAAATCAAGAGAAGACATGTTTCTTCTACCATTAGTAGTTGGCTTATGATATTTAATAGCCATAATGTCTTTTCTCCTTTGCTTAAAAATAGTTGCGGATCTTTCTTTTAAGCAAGCATATTTCCGCTTTGTCTCATTATTTATGTGGTTTTTAAGAAAGCAAAATTATTCTCCGCCACCAACTTTACGGTGCATTGTTGGTTTAGAGCTAGTTGTTTTTACTTTACTTTTCATTGTTGTTTGTTTTTTCGAAGCAAGTTTAGCTGCTACACGTCTTTCTACGTCTGAAGCTAATGTTTTTTTCTCTTCTTTATCTTTTTGCTCTTTTTCTTTGGTTGGATTAACATCTTCATTAGGGAAGAAGTTAATTTCTTGTCCAAGAGCTAGAGTTACCATAGCTTTTTTATATCTATTGGTAAATCCGTGGAAACGTCCTACGTTTTTGGGTTTTTTATCAACTTTAATAGTGTTAACTTTTTCAACTTTAACTTTGAAAATTTTCTCAACTGCATTAGCAATTTGAAATTTATTTGCGTGATAATCAGCTTTAAAGGTATAAACTCCATTTGACATTTGTTGATATGTTTTTTCAGTTAACACAGGAGCTTGAAGAACTTTTGTTAATTCCATTATCTAGCCTTCCCTTCTAAAATTGATAAACTTTCGTGTGAAATAATCATCACATCGGCTCCAACAAGTGCTTCAACACTAAGTGAATGAGCTTTTGAAGTTTGAACATTAGGTAAGTTGTTCGCTGATTTAAACACATTGTAATCTTCAGTAACAACTAATACATGTTTTAAGTGAGCTAATTTTAATTCTTTAAGTTTAATGTTTAATGCTTTAGTTGAAATGGTTTGTAATTTTAAATCATCTACAAGCACTGCTTTATCTTGTGCAAGTAAAGTAAGTGCCGAAATAAAAGCATTGTATCTCACTTTTTTATTAACTTTAAGTGAGTAATTTTTCTCTGATTGAGGACCAAACGCTCTTCCTCCACCGACTCAAATTGGTGAACGCATTGAGCTATGACGTGCTCGACCGGTTCCTTTTTGTCTTCAAGGTTTTTTCCCTGAACCAGAAACTTCAGCACGGTTTTTAACTTGGTGAGTTCCTTGTCTACGTGAAGCTCTTTCTGAAAGAATAGTGTCAAAAATAGCTTGTTCATAAATTTTTTCGCTGGCAAATAAGCTTGCTGGAAGCTTTGCTTGAAATTGCACTTTTTCCATTTTTGTATCACTGGCAACTGCTACTGGAGTAGAAGAAACTTTAGCTTTAGATTTTGTTTGAGCCATCTTATTTTTCTCCTTCTTCTTTAGCTTCAGCATCAGCGATTAATTGTGCAAGCTCATTTGAATGCATCCCAACGGTAACTTCAATGTGGTATTTTTTTGCTTTTTCAACTAATTCGTTCATCAATAGAACTTCTTTAATATCAACAAGTTTAATAGCTTCTTTGTTTGGTAATCCTTTAGCTGCTTGTTTAACAACAACAAGTGATTTTTTTGGTCCTGGAATTGATCCTTTAATTAAAAGTAATCCATTTTCCACGTCCACTTTCACCACTTCAAGGTTTTGAACAGTGGTTTTAACGTGTCCAAGGTGCCCAGGCATAGTCATTCCTTTGTAAACACGGTTCCCTGAAATATCTCCAAGTGATCCGGTTTGTCTAACAGGCTGACTTCCACCTCCACCCCCGTGTGATTTAGGACCAATGTGTTGGTTATGTCTTTTAATAGTTCCAGCAAATCCTTTTCCTTTTGAAGTTCCTGTTACATCAACAAGTTCTCCAGCTTGGAAAATGTCAGCTGATACTGTTTGTCCAAGTTCATAACCTGACATATTACGAACTTCTTTTACGTAGCGCTTAGGTGTTGTATTAGCTTTTTTAAATTGACCAGTATCAGGTTTATTAACACGTGATGGTTTTTTATCAACTGTAGCAAGTTGAGTAGCCACGTAACCGTCTTTTTCTTGGGTCAAGACTTTAGATACAACATTTGGTTGAACTTCGATTACAGTGACTGGAATTGAATATCCTTGGTCAGTGTAAATCTGAGTCATTCCAACTTTACGGCCTAAGATTCCTTTCATATGTTCTCCTTAAATTAATTTATTTTGAAACTTTTACTTGAACTGCAACACCATAAGGAAGCTCAAGTCTGTTTAATTTATCAGTAAATTCTTGGGTAGCTTCATCAACGACAATTAGTCTTTGGTGAGTTCTGCTTTCAAACTGTTCACGTGATTTTTTATTAACGTGAACTGATCTAAGAATTGTAATTTCATCTCTTTTAGTAGGAAGAGGAATTGGACCACTGACTTTAAGATTGGCCGCTTTAGCTGTGTGATACACTTTCTTAGCGGCACTATCGACAAGAGCATGATCAAATCCTTTTACCTTGATGTTTAATTTATTCATGTTGTCTCCTTTGTTCTTTTTTGAACTTAACTCCCTATAAAAACTTAATGAGTCCTTGACAACTTATGGCTCATTAACAACCTTATAGTTCATAGTTTATAGTTGCTTTTTAATTATAAGGCAAAAGATAAAAAAGATAAGTAAAAAAACAGGGTTTTTTAAAATTGCCCCGTATTTTGGCATATCATAGGTATTGCTACCCTAAAAAGCCGATTAAATTATATTAATAAGTAGAATTGATTCTCTTTTCAATTCAGTCGATTAAAATTTCTTCAGGAATATATTCATATCCTTTTTCAACGATTTCGGTTCCTTTAAGCAAAATAAAGGTTGGTACTTTAAGAACTTCTCATTTAGTATTTGGGTCTCTTAGTAAATTAGCTTCTTCAGCATCCACTTCAACAAAAGTAATTTGCTTAAATGATTCATATTTTGAAGCAATTCGACTAATCACTGGTTTCATCATTTTACAATCTCCGCACCATTGAACAGTAAAGGCTAGAAAAAGAAGAT
This sequence comes from Mycoplasma sp. 1578d, assembly GCF_024582695.1. Lineage (NCBI taxonomy): Bacteria > Bacillati > Mycoplasmatota > Mollicutes > Mycoplasmatales > Mycoplasmataceae > Mycoplasma > Mycoplasma sp. 1578d. Next base: position 150,990 of record NZ_CP102081.1, on the reverse strand, counting down.
TATTTGATTTGTTGCCGTTAATTAATTTTTCAGCTTGTTTTCAAGGTAATAGTTTCATTTGTTCTCCTTATTTATTTGTTTGATCATCATCTGGATCAAATTCAAATTCTTGGGTATTAAATAATAGTTTTGAGTGTGGTAGATTTGCAATATTAGTTTGATTTGTTTCTTGCTCTTGGATCGGTTGGATTGACTCAGGGACAAATTCCTCTTGCTCAGTTTCTGTGATTGAGTCAGCAAAATTAAGATTATCCATTTCGCGCTCTTCTAATTCATCACAAATTAATTTTTCAACCTCGCGGGTGGACAAATTTCAATATTGAATTTTGAATGCTTTACATGCTTTGAATAAAAAATTGACATAGCGTTCAAAATTCGGTGTATCGCAAATAATTTCAGTGTCAGTTTGAACTTTTTGAATATAGTCTTTAAGAGTTAATTTCAGTAGCTTTCTAATAGGTCTTTTAATAATTGAAATATGATAAATATCAAATCAAAAAAGACCAATTAACACAAATAAAGAAATAAAAGTAATAATTGATGAAAAGCTAATTAAATAAAATAAATTAAAAATTCATTCAAAAATAAATCCAATATGCTTGAAATTAAATTGAGAAATGTTGCTTAAAGCCACACTGTTTCAAAAACCACTTTCAAATAAAATTTTAGCACTTTGAGCAGTATATTTGAACTCAAATTCTGAATAAGTGCCATTCACAAAATATCAAATTAAATGATCACCCAGAGCAAGAACAATCAAAAGGTATCATAAAATTTTAAAGATCATTTTTTTAAATGTTTGATACGAAATTTTCCGAGTTTTATTAAACCAAGCATAAGTATCTTGGGTGTGTTTACGTTCAAGTAATAGTAAAATTCATAAAATTAAAATTAAAAAAGGAATAATAAAAACTAAATTCCCAAAAGCAATATTAAATGAATACTTATAAATAATTTTAAAAATTGTATTATTAACAATTAAAGCGATAATTGTGCAAATAAGAAAAAGAGCACTAATTAATGGAAGTAGTATTAATGCGATTTTTCGTTTAAAAGTTGTAATAAAAATTATTTTATTGACACCCTTTTCAACTTTAGATAAATTTAAATAATTGTTAATTTCGTGTTTTGTCATAATTTTATTTTTTATATATTATTGATCCCCAAAACCACCATTGGATCTTTTTCGGTGATTTTGTAAATTTTCTTACGAATAGCTTTACGAATCTTTTCGTTTAAATCTTTCAATGAAGTAAATTCTTTCGTTTCAATCACATTAATTAAAACACTCTTAATTAATTCATTAATCTCGGGTTTGTCTTTATCATCAATCACACCAATATAATCAATAAATAATTGACTATTAATTCGTTTTTGTTTGGGTGAATAAAGTAAATTAACAATAATTACCCCTTCACGGCCAAGAGATTCACGTTCAGCGATTACTTCTGAAGATATATCGCCAATCCCAAAACCATCAATGATAGTATCTCCAATTTCGCTAATTTTTCCATTTTGACTAAAAAGTTTTTCATCGGTAAAATGTGCAATTCTACCATTTAACAACACAATTGTTTTAGTGTGTTTAGAAAGATTTTCATCACTAGAAATAAAATTAGCTACATCAACTAAATAACGATATAAACCTTGAGCAGGTAATAAATATTTAGGTTTGAGTGCTCTAACTAAATTAGCAATATCTTGTTTACTTGGATGATGTTTATAAAATTGACTTTCTGAAATGTCATAAATTTTAGATGTAATTTTGGCAATTTCATCTAATGTGGCTGCTGCAAATGATTCAAGTCCGTTAACAGGATGAGCCATCATAATAACATTATCTGTGCTTTTAAGTTTTAAATAAACATCTCTTTTGGCGGTTATACGCACAAATCTTAGGAATAAACGTTCAATTGAACCAGTAACTAAAACAATAGAATTTTTATATTTATTAATTTGACGATAATCAAACATTTCAGGAAGTGGAAAATCTTTTGAAATTTTACTAATTAAATAAATAAATTGACCATAAGTTTTTCCATATGCACACACAGGTCTTTTAGTAATTAAAGCCATATTAAGGATTTGTTGAAGTTGCACCATATCTTCATCATAAGCTCCGACAATAATTCTTTCTTCTGGCCCTGCTTTGTGAAACACTTCCTTGATAAAACTAGGAAGTTCTAATCGTTCAATGGCTCTTCCTTTTCCGTTGCTTCGTCCTGCATCGCAAATAAGTGCATTTATGGTTTGATTTGAAAGCTGTTTCTCAAGTTCTTTAAAGCTTAAATTTCCGTATAACCCCAATTTCCCTTCAATAAAATTAAACATAAATAAATATGAACCAGTTGGAGTAATAAAGTTATAGCCTAGGGATTCAGGAATACTTCCAGCAACTTTTATTGGTCTAATGGTTAGATCCTCAAACTTAAGGTCACTATTAATAACCTGAATTTGATAGCTTTTGTCATCGATTTTATATTTTTTCAAACGATCAATAATAATGATTTTATTAAATGCACTGGTATAAATTTTAATGCCAGGAATTTTCATTACTAATCAAGGCAATGCGCTAAAACTTTCATTTTTAATATCAGTAATAAAAACACCTTTAATTTTTTGTTTATGTTTTTCTAAATAACTAAAATCCGGAATTAAAGCATCTACTCCATTGCTAGAATTGATTGGGATTTTTACCCCAGAGTTAACAATGAAAATGTTGCTATTGTGCTCAAAAACATAGCAATTTTTTCCATTTTCATCTTGCCCGCCCAGGGCAAATATATTGACTTGTTGCATTTTTCTCCTTGTGCAAAAATTATGAAATTGAACGATAAAATAACAAAATTATTTGTATTTTTTAATTATAGCAAAAAGACAATAATAGCTCATTAATTGGCCAAAATAACACTGAAAATTATCTAAATATGTGCATTTAATGAATTTGTTGGATATTTCTGGTTTTTTAGTATAATTTTCTTACTTATTTAAACCGTATATAATTAGCTAATTAGAAAGGAAAATTATGGCAAGAAGAGATGTCCTCACTGGTAAAGGTCCTATGTCAGGAAATACCCGTTCGCACGCAATGAATGCTTCAAAACGTAAGTTTAACGTGAACTTGCAAAAAATCAAAGTAACCATTGGTGGACGCAAACAAACTCTTAGAGTTTCAGCTAAAACTATTAAAACCCTTAAAAACAAAGGTTTAGTATAATTCATTATTATAAATCAGTCTGATCAGCTGATTTTATTTTTTAATTATTAACATTACAAAACAAAAAGCAGATAAAAACTGCTTTTTGTTTTGTAAATTATTAGTTTAAAAGTGTCTTCACAAAATTCCGTGGAATCTTTGTGCTTTTGTTAATAATAGACCGTCAAACTCAGTGTCTTTGTAAATGAAGAAATCAGATAGATATGCAATAAAAACAGAAAGAGCAATAAGTGAAAGTAAACAGAAGATAATTAACAAGATTTTGGTTAATTTGCTTCACTCTTTTGTTTCGTATTGTACTTCTTCATTTTCAAGAATTAATCCAAATCCTAAGTTTTTGAGTTTTCTAATAAGACTAAATCTTACAGATTTGTCCATAATTTTGTTTTTAACTTTTTGCTTACTATAATGAGCGTAAGCATTATTGTATTTTTCTAATTTTTCATTCATAAACAGCTCCTAACATGAGGTTGTTTCAGTACATAGTTAATTATACTAAATATTAAAAATTATAACAAATTTAATTAACACTATTATTTACTTTTTAAATTTTCTTTAACTAATTCTTTGTGCTCTTGAACAATTTTTTTTAGTTTACGATTCCAATGATTTAAACCGGCCTTGGTGATAAAAATATTGTGTTCATTCTCTAAAATTTGGACAATATATTGCAAAGATAAACCTGGATTTTCTAAGCGTAAGCGATGAAACACTAATTCGTTTTCGTTGAATTTGTGTTCTAAATTATGTTGATAAACATAATTAATCAACTCAACATAGTTAATTGAACTTGTAGCGACTTTTTTTAAGTTAGCAAAATCTAGATTATTGATGCGATTAATCATATTTTGCATATCACGCTTAATTTTTAAATCTAAATATTTAAAATAAGCTTTTTTGGCTTGAATTGCCGATAAAAATTCAATAATTTTATCAATGCTCCGTACATAAATGGTGTGCTTTTTGTTTTTAAATTGATATTTAAAATTAAATTCATACAAATTGAGAATTTGTAAAATATTCATGAGATTCTGCTTGTTTTGGGCACTTAGATATAAAAAATAAGATTTAGAATCAATATTCGAAATAGTTCCACCAGCAAAGAACACTCCAGCAAAAAATTCAGATAAATCTTGAAAACGAAGTAAGTCTATGCTATAAAGGTTTTTATTAAAAAATGAATCGTCTGTATTAACCATAATTTTTTTAGTTGAATTTTGAGCTTGAAAGTATGGAATTTTAAGTTTTGAAAGCATTTTAATAATTTCTTTTTTAAATTCTTGATGTGTAAATTTAACTTCAATTTCCTTACTTGGTTGATTTAAATGAGCAAATACAAGCAAAAAACCGAGCAAAAAAGGATCAAGATCCTTATTTTTTTTACCTGTAATAATCTCTTTTTTAATCTGAGTAGTGAAACTATCTTTCATAATTTAAATTATAAAACAAAATAGGCTTTAAGCCTATTTGTTCAATGTTTGTTCTAATAATTCAATGACTTTACTTTCAGTGTCTAATTCAAGAGCTTTATTAGCTAATTGCTTCATTTCTTGGTAGCTTAAGTTTCTTGCAAGTTCTCGACTTTTAAGCACACTTGAAGCTGACATTGAGAATTCATCAAGTCCAAGACCTAATAAAAGAGGAAGTGCTTTTGGATCTCCGGCCATTTCTCCACACATTCCGGCTCATTTACCGTGCTTGTGTGCTCCGTCGATAATCATTTTAATGAGTCTTAAAATTGAAGGACTTAATGGTTGATATAAATATGAAATATTTTCGTTCATACGATCAGCGGCCATTGAATATTGAATTAAGTCATTTGTACCAATTGACACAAAATCTGCATATTTACAGAATTGATCTGATAAAACAGCTGCTGCTGGAGTTTCCATCATTAATCCGACTTGAATTTTATCTTTTGGGGCAATGTTTTTGTTGTTTGCATACACTTCTTCATATGCTTGTAAGTACATTTCTTTTGCATCTAAAAACTCTTTAACATTAGTAATCATTGGGAACATAATCGCAACATTACCAAATTCGCTAGCTCGAATTAATGCTCTCAGCTGAGTTTTGAAAATTTCAGGATTTTGTAAGCAAAATCTAATGGCACGATATCCTAAAAATGGGTTTAATTCACTTGGAAATTTAAAGTATTTGAGAGTTTTATCGCCACCAATATCAAGAGTACGAATAACAACTCTTTTCCCTTTCATTCCTTCAACAACGGTTTTATAAGCTTGGAATTGTTCTTCTTCAGAAGGTCAATTATCATTATCCATGTATAAAAATTCTGATCTAAATAATCCCACTCCTTCAGCATCATTACTTAATACTGAATCTAAATCTTTAGGGGTACCAATATTAGCAGCTATTTCAATGTGGTGCCCATCAACTGTAACTGAAGGTTGTCCTTTTAATTTGGTTAAACGTTCAAGATAAAGTTTATATTTTTCTTCCTCTTGCTTAAAATGTTCAATTTCTTCTTGGGTTGGATTTACTATAACAATTCCATCACTACCATTTAAAGCTAAAATATCTCCACTATAAGCCTTGTCCATAATCACATTAGTTCCTACTACTGAAGGAATTCCTAAGCTTCGTGCCATAATAGCTGTATGTGATGTTGTTCCACCAATATTAGTAACAAATCCTTTAACGAATTTTTTGTCTAATTGAACGGTTTGTGAAGGTGACAGATCTTCAGCAACAATAATTACTTCTTCGTGAATTTGGGTTAAATCACTTTCTTGGATTCCTAAAATTGACTGAATAAGTTTTTTTGAAACATCATAAACATCAGCCACTCTTTCTCTCATGTATTCATCTAAACCAGCGAGCATATTAGCAAATTCTTTATAAAAACTTTCAATTGCATATTCAGCTGAATATTTTTGATTTTGAATCAGATCATTAATGCTACTTACAGCATATTCATCAGTTACAAAATTTAAGTGAGCTTCAAAAATCCCTACATGCTCAGGGTCTTTAGCAAGTTCTTTTGATTTTGTAATTTTTTTAATTACTGCATTTTTTGCATCATTATATTTTTTAAGTGATAATTGTGGATCTGTTGTTGATTTTTCATAACTAAGCTTGATTTCTTCAATTTTAAAAACTTTAGCTATAGCAACACCTTGTGAAGCACCAATACCTTTTATTGTCATTTTGTCTCCTGTTAATTACTTATCTCAAAGTATTATGTTATTAATATTATAAATGTGATTAATATAAATATCTTTAATTTTAATTTTTTTATTACATAAAAAAGAAAAATATTTGAACTTTTTATTTTTTATGTTAATATTATTAAGCAACGAAACAACTAAAGTTGTGTACAATGTGAATTCTTGATTAATTATTTACAAAAATTAAAATTCTTGTTATAATTAAAAAGCTAAACACACTTGCCGATTTAGCTCAGCGGTAGAGCAGCTGGCTGTTAACCAGTTGGTCGTTGGTTCAATCCCAATAATCGGCGCCATTATGGTCTGTTGGTGAAGAGGTTAACACACATGGTTTTCATCCATGCATGCACGGGTTCGATCCCCGTACAGACTGCCATTTATGGAGAATTAGCTCAGTTGGGAGAGCGTCGCCCTTACAAGGCGAATGTCATGGGTTCGAGTCCCTTATTCTCCACCATGCCGTCTTAGCTCAGTTGGGAGAGCAACTGACTTGTAATCAGTAGGTCGTAGGTTCGAGTCCTATAGACGGCACCAGGCAATCAAATGCCTTTTTTTTAAGCTTTTTAGACCTTTTCTACTTTTATCTGTGCGCGGGTGGTGAAATTGGCAGACACGCTAGATTTAGGCTCTAGTGCCTCCGGCATGAGGGTTCGAGTCCCTCCTCGCGCACCATATGATGCTTAGGCATCTTTTTTTATGCTTTATTTACAAAAGTATGTTTATTGTTATAATATTACTAAAAAGGAATATATGAAATTTAAAAAGATCTTTTTTGCTAATTGAATGATAAGTAATGTTGTGTTTTTTAGCATTTCATGTTCAAACCCTAAAAACGAACCTAGAAAATATGATCAAAAACTCTTTGATTGAATTTATAACAAGTCTCAACTTGATTATTTAATTCAAAATAATTTATTTTTTACCAAAAATAATACCGGACAAAACAATGAACAAATTGATAATTTAAAAGCTCAAAAGGAAAATCTTTTTTTAAAAAAATTGAGCAATAATCTTGAATTGCTTTATCAAACTAATGGCATTAATATCCAAGAATTAAGAGTTTTTTCTTCGGCAAGTTCTTTGAATTCAATCAAAAAAGATCTTTTTAATAATTCTCCATTCTTTCCGAATCTTCAATACGCTATTTTTGATATTTTTGCTAATAAAAATTTATTTAAATCAATTCTTCCGAATTGAATTAGTTCTGATAATATTAGAGAGCAAGCTTTTTTTCAAAACAATGAACAAATTCAATATTTAGAAAAAATTTTAACTTTTTATTTAAGAGCTTTTGACATTGAAAATTTTACTTTTGCTAGAATTTTGCTTAATAACGATCAAACAATTTCAATCTCGCTCAAAAATCAGCAAAATCAAGATTTATATTCAAAATGAAAGCAAGTTAAATTTTTTCTCCCTAATTTTAGAGATTTAAATCAAAGAAAAACATGAAACAGAAACTTTAATTTATTTATTAATGATAATCAAGTTTTGTTAAATGAACAATTTAATGATGTCGATCTTTTTTTCAAAAACAATCCACTATTAATTGATTCTTTTGAAACCATTATTGAAAATGTTTCCATTTTGAGAAAAATTTCTTCAAAAGGTCTTTTGGTTTTACTTAAGTACTTAAAAGATTATATTAATATTTCTTCTCCTAATTTAAATAGCAAACTTATGATTAATTTTGAAAAATCATTACAAATCCCTGATCATTTACCTTTGAATAATTCTTCACTAATTGTACCTATTGTTGTGCATGATAATCAAAAATCATATAAATGATATTCACTTGATTTTAGTAAACATCACCACGTTTTAAGCGGATATTACACAAGTAATAATCTTAATTATGATAAAAATTTTGATTATTCTTTAAATACATTTGGTCAATTTGCAGTTAACAATCAAATGAAAATTAATTCATCATTAAGACTGGAAAATTTTATTAATACAAATTTACAAAAAATATTTAATTACTTTTTATACATCAATAAAGACAATGCAAGCATTTGAAATGGAAACAAAATGCAAGATTTTGAACCTGATCAATTTAACGATATTCTGTTGAGACAAAATCCACTTGAGTGAATTATTGCTCAAGTTGCTGTTGTGTTAAATTCATATTTATTTGATTTTGAAAACTCACAAGGTTATTCACCGCTCTATTTAGAAATTAATAAAATCCAAACTAATCCACAAGTTTTAGGACAAGTTAACTTAAGACTTGATGTCATTGATTTAAAACAGAATAAAAAAATATTGACAATAAACAACATTAAAATTGGCGGTTTAAAAGGGTTTGATTATTCTGATATAGATCAATTTAATAACACTGGTTCATTAGATCTGAACATATATCCACAATTTTACAAATAAAAAATGGCTCAGCCATTTTTTATTTTAAAACTTTTCAGTCGGTAAATAAATATAACCATCAATACTTGAAACCTCTGAAATAGCCACAAAAGCATCAGAATCGTATTGATGAATCTTTTTCAATATTCTTGGTACTTGTCTAAATAAAGTAACTGTTTTGAGAATGTGTGTAAATTCTTCATCTTTGCCAGATTGAGCCACAAAAGAAGTTAGTTTAATAACAATTTTCCGATCGTTTGAGATTTTTGATTGAAGTAGTTCGAATTTTTTCGAAAAGATTTCGACTTTAACAAGTTTAAATTTAGGATAAATTTTATTTAAAACAATAATATAAGCTATGTTTGTAATAAATGTAGCGATAAAATTAGGGGATAAATAAAATTCAAAACTTCAAGCTCTTGTTTTTAACACATTGATTGTCTCAAGTGCTTTACTTGATAATGAGACTCCGTCAGAAAATTTTAATATCTTCTGAATATATAAAGATCCAGGTAATCAAGAACCTATAGCCACAGAAATAAAAATAATAATGATATTTAAATAACCCGAAATTACTCCGAATGATTTTTGAGTTTTATTTGAATATCACTCTCCGATAATTCCTGTTACTCCAGCAGTTCCGCCAATTATTTGAATTAATGCGAAAATTCAAGCTAAAATTACTCCATAACCGACAGCAATAATTATTAAAGCTATAATGTTACCACCTTCTTGTCAACTAAGAGGAAGAAGTGGAGATAATTTTAATAAACTATCTTTAGTGCTTTGAATTTTTGCTATTTGTTCGCCTAAATCAGGATTAGACGAAAAAGTTTGAATTTTTTGATTTGATATTTCATTAATTAGATCTTTAACATTTTGATTACCAAAATCACCAATTAAATAAACTTCATTAGCTCCATCAATAAAACCAATTGAGAATGAAACAAGTGAAGAAACAACCAGAAAAATCACTGTTAAATCACCAAATAATTTTCCGATTTTTCGATATCCTAACACAAAAATCGGGATACTTAATATAATGTAAGCTAATCAGAAAACAAGCTGGTCAATCGCGTTTGATAAAATAGGAGAAACTGTTCCGGCGATTTTAACAATAATAAGACGAGCAATGGCTTGCCCAAAAGCAGCCAATCCAAAATTATAAATTCCGACATTTTTAACAAAAAATACACTAATTACCCCAAAAATAATTGCAGTAATTGCTGTGGTGGTAATTAGTTTTCACATCGGTAAATATGAATAAAAATAATTTAACTTTAAACCAAAATTTGACATTCTAGTTTTTTTATAAACTGTGTTAGCTTTTTCAATAACTTGAGGTTCTTGTAAATTCTGATCTTGATCTTTTTTATTAAAAAACAAGGGACCCCCTTTATAAAAATTAAAAACCATTTCGCAAAATGGATATTCTATAATTACACCACTTTTTTAGCTTTATTTAAAAAATAAATTGAAAAATATGAAAATTTTACCATTTTCATAATTGCCTTAATCATAAAAAATAAGTTATTATATAATTAATATACTTTATGTTTTTAAGGAGATATATGAAAAAAATCAGAACCAGATACGCTCCAAGTCCTACAGGTTATTTACACATTGGTGGGGCTAGAACTGCTCTTTTTAACTATTTATTCGCAAAACATTTTAACGGAGATTTTATCTTTCGCCTTGAAGATACAGATGTCAAAAGAAATGTTCAAGGAGGAGAAGAGTCTCAATTAAACAATTTACAATGACTTGGAATTGTCCCTGATGAAAGTCCTATAAAACCAAACCATAAATATGTTGCCTATAGACAAAGCGAAAAATTAAACAGGTATAAAGAGATTGCACAATTATTAATTGACAAAGGTTTAGCTTATAAAGCTTATGATACAGCACAAGAACTTGATCAACAAAAAGAAGAATCAGACAAAAAAGGATTTGCATCTTTTAGATACAATTCTCAATGATTGCAAATTAGCGAGCAGGAAAAACAAGCAAGAGAAGCTGCTGGGCAATATTCAATTCGTTTAAAAATGCCTAAAAATCAAAAGCTTGCTTGGAATGATATTGTTAGGGGACTAATTGAATTTGATTCAAATGAAATAGCTGATTGAGTTATTTTTAAATCTGATGGATATCCTACTTATAACTTTGCAGTGGTCGTAGATGACCACGATATGGAAATTACCCATGTTTTACGTGGAGAAGAGCATATTGGAAATACTCCAAAACAATTAGTAATTTACCAATATTTAAACTGAGACGCACCTCAATTTGGGCACTTAACTATTATTACAAATATGGAAGGGAAAAAACTTTCAAAAAGAGATACTTCGCTCAAACAATTTATTCAAGATTATAAAAATGAAGGTTATATTCCACAAGGTATTTTTAATTTCCTAGCACTTTTAGGCTGAACTTCTGCTGATGCAAGTGAATTAATGAACCAAGAAGAGCTAATTGAAAAATTCGATCCACAAAGACTTTCTAAATCTCCAAGCAAATTTGATATTAGTAAAATGAACTGGTTTTCAAAACAATATTTAAAGCAATTAAATAATTCAGAGCTTATTAATTATTTAAATTCAAATGACCAGTCAAATGAATGATTAATTCTTTTTGTCAATACTTTTAAAGAAAGTTGTTCAACTTTAAGTGAATTAAAATCCTATTTAATCAATTATTCAAATCCTCAAGTTCAAAAGAAGGCCTTTGATAATGAACAATTGACATTAATTAATACTTTCTTTAAGCTCCTTAAAAATAATACAAACGAATTTAGTGTTGAAAATATTCAACAAACTATTGATCAGACTTCACAATTATTAAAATTAAAAGGTAAAAAATTATTTATGCCAATTAGAATTGCAACTACTAATTCTGAACACGGACCAGAATTAGCTAAAGCTATTTACTTATTTGGCAAAGAAATAATTTTTAAAAGGTTAGCACAATATGAAAATTAAATTTAAATCTATTGTATTTCAAAATAATAATGAAAAAGAAATTGAATTTAGTGCCCCAGTCGAATTAACAAAAGAAGGGGAATTTCAAGTCTTGTCTTTTTATGAACCAAGTAATAATATTGCTAATCGAATTGAAATTTCAAATCAAAGAATCAATATTTTTGCCGGCCCGACAACTCTATACATTATTTTAGATCCTAATCAAAGTGCATTAAATGTTTTTGAGTTACAAACTCCTGAAGGAATTGGAAGAGAAATGGATTTTTACACTCAAATTATCAAACACGAATTTGATTATGGTAAACAATACTTTTTTGAATATGAATTGTTCCAAAAACAATCAGACAAGAAGGAAGTTTTTGGAAATTTTAAGATTTATTTAACTCTCGAGAACTAAAAGTGCTATATTAGCACTTTTTACGTCTCATTTCACAGAAAAATGTGTTTTTTTTATATAATAAAAATATGCTTAATATAGGAGTGGATATAGCTAAGATTTCACGTTTTAAGGACGCAAAATTCTCGCTTATACAAAAAATTTTATCTAAGCAGGAATTAATTGATTATCAAAACACTTCTTCTGAGCATCAAGCATTATTTTTGGCTAGAAGCTGAGCAATTAAAGAAGCTATCTTCAAAAGCGATAATAGCTATAGTCAATTTTCCAAAATTAATTTAACTAAAGTTAATAATAAATGAACTTTTAACAATTTTAGCATTAGCATTTCACATGAAGATGATTTTGTAATTGCTATGGTTGTTAAAAATGAGGATAAGTATGAAGAAAATCGCAATTAATCGAACATTAAAGAAAATTTTTACATCTATTGCATGACTGCACAGAATTAGAAAAATCTCGTCAATGTATCGTAAATACAAAAAGGATGACCAATCATTAAGTGCTCAAGCTCGGAATGATTATTTACTTAAATTGTCCAAAAAACTCTTAAAAGTTAACAATATAGATTTAGAAATTATTGGTTTTGAAAATATACCTAAAAGTGGCGGAACATTATTAGCAGCTAATCATAAATCAAGCATGGATCCTGTTGCTCTTTTAGCAGCACTTGAAAAACAAGATTATGAGCAAGGGAGCAAAAATCGAATTGTTAACTTTTTAGCTAAAAAAGAATTAGATGAAAAGTTTCTTGTTAAACGAATACTCAAACTAACTGATTCAACAGTAATTGACCGAGAAAATTTTAGAGAATCTTTTCAAAAACTCAACGAATTTGGTGAATTTATTCGAATTAACAAAACTATTGGAGTGGTCTTTCCTGAAGGAACTAGAGTTCAAACCCCAAAACTAGGCGAATTTAAATCAGGAGCTTTTAAAATTACTGCAAGTAATTATCTAACCATTGTGCCTGTGGCGATCATTAATTCACTAAATGCCCAAAATAAAAAGAGAGTTGGAAGATTAAAAATTACTGTCTCATTTTTAAAACCGCTCAAGCCAGCAAATTATTTAACTCAAGACGCTAAAGCCTTAGCTCAAAGAGTCAAAAATCTCATTCAAGAAGAAATGAAGAAATATGAATAATAGTGTCCAAGAATATACTTTCAAGATTAATCAATTCGATGGCCCATTAGACCTTTTACTTGCTCTAATTAAAGATAAAAAAATGAGTATTTTTGATGTTGATGTTTCTGAGTTGGCGACTCAATATTTACAAATTATCAATCAACTTAAAGAAAATGAAATTGATATTGCTGGTGATTATCTCCTAATGGCTGCTACTTTAATTGATTTAAAGGCCAAAATGGTCTTAAAAGAACCTGATCAAGTTGAAGAAGTTCAACAAGAAAAAGAAAGTCTGATTAATCAATTAGTTGAATATCAACAATTTAAAGAAGTCAAAGAAGCACTCAAAACCTTTAGGGTTCAACGTGAAGAAATCTTTATTAAAAAGCCAAGTAATATTGAAGATTTTGTTGTCGATTCAGATGATTCTCGTTTAGATGGCTATTCAAACCCAATTAAACTAATAACTGTGTTGCAAAGAATGTTTGAAAGAAGATATGCACAAGAATTGCGTCACACCACCCTTGAAACAATAAAATTAACTCCTGCTGATCAATTTGGATTTATTAAAAAATTGCTCGCGAACAATGAAACAGTAACTTTTGAAATGGTCTTTAATCAACCAACTATTGGACATTTTGTAATTACTTTGCTTGCTCTTTTAGACTTAGCAAGGCAACAACAATTAATTATTATCCAAGAACATCAATTTGGTAATATTGTGATTAAAAAAGGAAGTGAATTTAATGAAAAATAAAATACTAGAAGCTTTATTATATATTCAAGGGGATGATGGCTTAACTCTTGAACAAGTTAAAGAAATTTTCTCTTTAAACACAATTGCTGAGGCTAAAAAAGTTATGGACGATTTTCATAAAGATTTTAATTCGCAAGATAGAGGGCTTAAAGTTGTTTCTTTTAATGAAGTTTATAAACTAGCTACTCGTGAAACCGTCAAAGATTATGTTGCAAAAATGGTTAACGTAGTTAAAAAACAAAGATTGTCAAATTCAGCTATTGAAGTTGCTGGAATAATTGCTTATAAACAACCAATTACCAAAGGCCAAATTAATAAAATTAGAGGGCTAGCTTCAGATCAAGTAGTCAATACTCTTTTAGTAAAAGGAATTATTGAAGAAGTTGGAATTTCACCAACCCCTGGAAATCCTGTGCTTTATGGAGTAACTAATAAATTTTTTGATCACTTCCGTATTAAAACTATGCGTGATTTACCAAAAATGAATGATTTTAATTATGTTGACGATTTAGAAAGTGAGCATTCTGATTTTGATTTATTTACAAGCCAAAGAGAAGATTAATCTCGGGCGCTTTTTTTATTTTATTAATCGAGAAAAGGAGGTAAAATGATTGAAATTATTGCTACAAAAAACGATTCCACCAGAAGCGTTTTTAAAATTTTACAAAAATATTTCCCTAATTTACCACTAAGTAAAATTGAAAAAATATTTCGTAAGAAAGATATCAAAGTGAATGGCAATCGCAAAATTGATAAAAATTATAAGGTTAATCAAGGCGATGTTATTACTGTTTATGGAATTTTTGATCCACAAGAAACAGATGAATCAAATATAAAAATATTTAATAATCAATTAGATATTCTTTATGAAGATGAAAATATTTTAATTATTAATAAGCCAAATGGGATTGCTGTTCACGGAGAAGAAAATTCTCTTGATAATCAAGTTTTAGGATACTTAAATTTTCAGAAAATTGACAGTTTTACCCCTAGTCATGTTGGAAGGTTAGATAAAGATACAAGTGGAATTATCCTTTATGGTAAAAATTATCTGAGTGTAAAAATACTAAATCAAACACACCATAAATTCATTAAAAAATATCAATTTTTATCTGATTTTACCCCAAACAATCAACGAATTAAACTTTATTTTTATAAAGATGATCAAGCTCAAAAAACTAAGATTTCACCTAAACCTAAAGATAATTCTAAAGAGGGTGTGACTCAGTTTTATTTTGAAGGAAACCGAAAAATAGCTCAAATCATTACTGGCCGTAAGCATCAAATTAGATTAACCTTAAAATACCTAAATGCTCCAATTTATGGAGATAAAAAATACGGCGGTAAAAAAGCTGAACGATTAATGCTTCATTCTTGATATTTAAAATTACAAGGGTTATCTGGTGAATTAAGCTATTTAAATAATAAAGAATTTTGATCACCAATTAAATGATAGGAGAACTATGAAACAAATCACCAAAGAACAATTAAAAGAAATTGTTTCTTCATTAATGATCGAACCAACCGAACAAGTTTTAGATAACATTATTGAAAATTGAAACAATATTCAAAATGAATTGAAAAAATTTGACAAAATAAACCTAGATAATGTAGCTCCACTTTCACATATTAATGAAACTCCTCTTATCGATTTTTTAAGAGAGGATTATGTTGATAATAGTTTTTCGATTTCAAAAGAAGACATTTTAAAAAATGCTAAAGATAAAGACCAAGATTTTATCATTACTTCAAAGGTGGTGAAATAATGAATCTCAAATTAAAAGTTTTAGGAGACTTTCAAAAAGCTTCTCAAGAATTGCGACAAGACACAAATAATGCAGTAATAAAAGTTTTTGAAAAAGAAAAATTAGGAACTGGTTTGCTTGATAATGCTGTTTTTACCCTTAAAGATGTTTATGCAACTAAAACTGGATTTGTTCGTTCTTCTTCAAAAATTCTAGAAAATTTTCAACCTTCATATAATGCAACAATTGTTGAAAAAATATTAAATAATGGAGCTTTATTGGTAGCCACTGTTAACAATGATGAACTAGCATTAGGTGGAACTGGAACATATAGTGCTTTTGGTTTAATTACCAATCCAAAAGACCATACAAGATTATCAGGAGGTAGTTCATCTGGTTCGGTTGCTACTTTCAGTAAAAATATTTCATTTGCAATAGGAAGTGATACAGGAGATAGCGTTAGACTTCCAGCTTCATATAATGGGATTATTGGTTTCAAACCTTCATACGGAGCTATTTCTCGTTATGGATTATTTGCTTATGCTTCCTCACTTGATACTATAGCTTATTTTGCTCATAATGTTAATGATATTTATTTAGTTTCTAAAACTTTATACGGTATTGATCCTAAAGATATGACTACAGTGGAAGTGAAATTAAATGAACTTGTAGAAACAAAACCGTCAAAAATTGTGGCTTTAGACTTTTCTGAATTTTGTGACCCTGAAGTTAATAAGGCTTTTGATAAATTAATTAATAAACTTAAAAAACAAAACATTCAAGTTGAATTAGTTAAACCAAATTTAGATATTCTCAGATGCATTAAACCTGTTTATCAAGTGATTAGTTTTTCTGAAGCTTCTTCAAATTTAGCTAATTTAACCGGAATTATTTTTGGAAATAAAGTTAATGGGCAAGATTATATTGAAATTATGACCAAAACCAGAAGTCAAAACTTTGGAATTATGGTCAGCGAGCGTTTGGTGTTGGGAAGTTACTTCTTATATAGTGAAAATCAAGAAGAAATTTTTATTAAAGCAATGAAAGTTCGTAGAGTGATTAGAGATTATTTAAAATCACTTCATCAAATGGGCGATGTGGTTATTTACCCTTCATTTGCTTCAATTGCTCCATTAATTAAGGATAAAAAGTCATATGATGTTATGGATTATGTTCTGACTGGTGCAAATTTGGCTGGGAATCCATCACTATCAATTCCGCTTGGGACTAAAAATGCAATGCCATTTAATTTAACTATTGATGCAGGTTTGTACGAGGATAATAAATTATTAAATCATTCTTTATATATTAAAAAAATGTTAGGAGAAACAAATGAATAATTTTGAAACAATTATTGGAATTGAAATTCATATTGAACTTAAAACTCAAACCAAAATGTTCTCTCCAGCTAAAGTAGATTTTAACCTTTCTCCAAATACTTGTGCTAATCAAATCGATTTAGGATACCCTGGTACTTTGCCAATGGTCAATAAGCAAGCGGTTAAATTTGCTCTTGCTTTTGCTAAGGCACTAAACATGGAAATTGATGATGAACTCCACTTTGACCGTAAAAATTACTTTTATCCTGATTTGCCAAAAGGATATCAAATCACTCAGTTTTTTAGGCCAATTGGAAAAAATGGGAAAATTACAATCAAAACCCCAAATGGATTAAAAGAAATTTTGATTGAACGTATCCATTTAGAAGAAGATACAGCTAAACAAATTCACGATCATGAAGGAACCAAACTTGACTACAATCGAGCTGGAACTCCATTAATTGAAATAGTAACATATCCAGTAATGCGAAATGCTGATGAGGCCGCTGGATATATTGATATGATCCGTAAAACTGTTAATGCCCTTGAAATATCTGATGGAAAACTTGAGGAAGGATCATTACGAGCTGATATTAATATTTCACTGAGACCTTATGGAAGTAAAGTGTTTGGAACTAAGGTCGAAATTAAAAACATGAATTCACTTTCAAATGTTAAAAAAGCAATTGAATATGAAATTAAGTTACAAACACAAAAATTACTTACAAACGAAACTATTTTGCAACAAACAAAAAGATTTAACGACCAAGATAATACCAATGTGGTCATGCGTACTAAAACAGGAACAGTCGAATATAAATACTTTCCTGAACCAAATATTCCCTTTATTAAACTTTCAAAAGAATTTGTTAACTCAGTCCTTGTTCCTGAATTGCCTTTAGAAAAAGAACAAAGGTATTTAAATGCACAAATTCAAGATATCTATGTTCAAAGATTAGTTGATGATATTGAATTAGCCAAATATTTTGATTCAATTAATTATCCAGACAAAGAAAAGCTGTCAAAAGTTTTCTTTGCAGAAATTGTCTCTCTAGCTAATTCTAAAGAGCTCCATCCCACTCAACTAAATATCAAACCAGAACACATTAATCAAGCTTTGAAATTACTAGATCAACAAATTATTTCAGGTAAGTCATTAAAAAAATTAATTCCTTTTTTATCTAATTATCAAAATGATTCTCTTGATGACCTGCTTGAAAAATATAATCTTAAACAAATTTCAGATCCAGCACAGATCACACAAATTCTTGAACAAATTATTCAAGATAATGATCAACTTGTGACTGAATATCCTACTCGTCCTGAAAGAGTGCTGAAATTTGTGTTAGGTAATTTAATGAAAACCACTGGCGGACAAGTCAACCCAATCTTAAGTGATCAACTAGCAAAAGAGATTTTAGATGAAAAGTTTAAACACTAAAAATCCATATAGAAAATTGCTGTCTTTTAAATATAAAAGACGCAAATATATCACTTGATCAATCAATTTAATTTGAGATGATCCTTATAAATATCTGGGCTTGTGGTTTGATTTTATTTTAAAATTAATCATCTCAATTTTTGCTTGATTCTTAACCTTTCCCGGTTTTAGATATTTAAAATTTTTAACTTCTGGTCAAAAACATAGTTTTGAAGCCATTCATGAAATTAATGCACTTCACCGAAAAAGACGTGGTGTAGTGGATATTGTTTTTGTTAAATTTATTTCAAAAGATTTTAATTTCACTTGACTAACAATTGCATTCTATTTTCTAATTTCGTTTATTCCAGTCATTTATATTATTTTTAATTTAAACCTCTTGCTTGGATTTATTGTTTATGGCAATACTCCTGCTCAAGTGGTTTTTAAGGAACGTTTTATCAACGGAACTTTGGGAAGTTTTTTTCCAGATGTTCCAAATTATGTCGGTTCAATTGATTTATTCAGTACTCTTGATTATTCAACTATTCTTACTCATACTTTGTTCTTTGTCACTACTTTACTCTTTGCTTCAAATGGATACGGAAAATTAGTGGTTGCAGTTAATTATATGTACGATCACAAGAAAGTGGGTTCGTATTTAGGGAACAGAGCCAAAGGCTTTGCTTTAGTGCTAATGGTTAGCTGTTTGCTATGAGCATTTTCAAATTTACAAACCTTTACCGAATCAATTGTCACTGGAGACTTTAACTTATCACAAAAGAAATCACCTCATTTATCAAAAATCTTTTTTGTCTTTTGAACATTTTTCTTTCTATTAGCTCTTTTTATTGCTTTATTTAAGTTTTCTCCAAGTTTTCAAATTAAAATTAATCATATCTTGCGTGGAGCTATTTTCTCAACCATTCCTAACCTTGTTTTTGTGCTGATTTTTTCTTTTTGAATTAATAAAACACTCAATTATGATCGTTATGGAAGTATTGGTTTTGTCTTAACGTTAGCATTTTTCATTACCTGATTTGTTAATTTAATGTTTTTTGGAATTTTATTTAACCAAGCATATTACAAAATGTTTCATAATCAAAAAACCTATAATCGTGGCTATAAGATCTTTTACATCTACTAATTTCAAGCTTAAACCACAAAATAAGGTAAAATATATTTAATATTTAAACTAACCTACATAAAAGGAGATGATTTCATATATGGAAACAAAATTAAATAAGAAAAATCAAGAACTTTTAGTCTCAGTTGTTATTGAAAAAGAGCAATATGACAAAGAGTTTGATAAAAACTACAAAGTAGCTTTAAGCAAAGTAAAAATTCCAGGTTTTAGAGCTGGAAAAGCTCCATTAAACAAACTTGAACAAGCCGTTAACAAAGGAGCTGTGCACTCACAAACACTGGATTCTTTTGTTCAAAGTAAATACGCTGAAGTGTTGAAAAAAGCTCAAGAATTTGCTAAAGAAAATAAAGTGATGATTCTCCCTGTTGCCCCTGAACTTGATGTAAACAATGATCAAGATAAAAACTTTGTTTTATCTTACAAATACACATTATTACCAGATTTAAACACATTAAGTTTAAAAAGTGTTAAAGCTAAATTAACCTTTAACCCAGTTACTGATCAAGATGTAGAAAAAGGAATGCAAGAACTAACAGCACCTTATGCAGAAACAATTGTGCATCTTCCAGAAGATGAATCAAAAGAAACTACACAACTTGAAGATATTGTGAATATTGATTTTAAAGGATTTATTGATGATGAGCCATTTGAAGGCGGAGAAGCACAAGGTTATGAACTCAAACTTGGTTCAAAATCATTTATTCCTGGTTTTGAAGATCAATTAATCGGTAAGCAAGCTGGTGAAAGCGTTGATGTTAAAGTCATGTTCCCTGCTGATTATTATGTTGAAGATTTCAGAAGTAAGCAAGCACTTTTCAAGGTCAAAATTAATTCATTTTCAAGAGCAAAACATATTCAAGTAGATGATGAGTTTGTCAAAAAACTTAACTTTGAAGAGGCTAAAACAGTTGAAGAATTAAAAGAATTTTTCAAGAAACGTGAAGAATTAAAATCATTTTCAAACACTCTAGATAACTTTATGAAACAAGTGCTTGAACAATTAACTAGCCAAGAAGCTTTAAAAGTATCTCCCGTATTGATTAATCAAAAATACAAAACCTTAGAAAAAAACTTTAACGACTCACTTAAAAACTATGGGGTTAAAAAACACGAATACTTAAAACTTGTTAAATCAACCGAGGAAAAAATTAAAGTTGAGCTTGAACAAGCCGCCGAAAAAGAAGTCAAATTGGAACTTGCAAATCAATTTTTATTAACCAACTATAGTCCTGCAGAAGTAACTGATGAAGAAATTAAAGACATACAATATAAAGTGCCTTTTGTTACTGATGAACAAAAGAAACAAAATCTATGAGTAAAAAGATACTTTGAAGCAATTTTAAAGGTTGTTGATGAAAAATCAATTCCTTCATTAGAAAAAGAATATTCAAACTTATTAAAATAATCCTCATCACCACAAAAAAGAACCAAAACTTGGTTCTTTTTATTATCGTTAATAAGCTTATTTACTTGCAGGTTTTGCAGGAGCAACAGCAGAAGAAGAAGATGCTTTAGAATTTTTTTCGCTTTCTAATTTTTGAACAATTTTATGTGCTAATTTATTTACATCGATTTTTTCAACTTCAGCTTTTTCTGTTGGTTCAGCTTGTGGGTTTGTGCCATTATTAAATGAACCTGAGATAAATCCAAATCCTGGAATAAGTACAAAGTTAGGAATTGAGTTGGTTAATTTTAAACTTACGGTTTTATAAAGATTATTAATTCTTTCAGTATCAAGACTTACTTTTGCTTTATTGTCTTTATCTTTTGCTTCTTTAAAGATTGAATTTAATCTATCTTTTGTATCAGCGATAAATTTATTCAACACTTCATCATCATTTGCTTTAAGTGCCTTTTCTAATTCTAATACTTGTGCAAAAGCGTTTTGCAGAATTCAAACATCAGCAAGAAAATCTTCTCTGGTGTATGTTTTGGTTATATTGTTATTTGGTTTAGGTTTTCTAAGACTTAGGAAATATGATTTAAAATCTGCGTCTGTGTTTACTCTCTTAAGAAGATCAAGTTTATTAACTTCTTCTTCCATTTCTTTAGTTAATGTGTTTACAACAGTTTTAGAAGTAGTTGGAGCACTAGGTGCTGGAGTTGCTGGGGTGGTTGTAGAAGCAGGACTTGAAGGTGTACTTGTTGATGTTGTTGAAGTGGGTTGTCTTGTGGTTGAAGTGCTTGCATTATCTTTTGAAACTTTTGTATTTGAAGAAGTTGTCGAGCTTTCACCTTGTTTTTGTGTTGTTGAAGGTTGCGAAGTCGCTGGAACTGGGGTTGATGACGAACCAGTTTGTGCACTTGTTCCTTCGGTTTTTTTATTAGTTGTTGTAGGATTAGGTGTTGGAGCTTTTTCTGGAGTAGGTTTTCCAGATTGCTCAGTTACAGGTGTTAGAGCTTTAGTTTCTTCGGTAGTTTTAGCAGCTGGTTTTGTATTATTTTCTACTGGTTTTGGGCTTGTTGTTTGTTGTGTTGTTGAACTTGAACATGAAACAGTAGCAATCAATAAAGATGCAGGAGTTCCTAACATAAATAAGTTTTTTAATATTCTATTTCTTTTCATAGAATAAATTATATTGATATATATATATATATATATATATATGAAAAAGTGAATTTTTTTCATGTTTGTAATTTACTCACGTAAAAAACATTTTATATGCTGAAAATGTAGATAAAAATTTTCTGATCTTTTAAATGCGGTATATATTTTCACCAATTTTACGATTTATAAGGTTATTTTAGAAACTATAATTTTAAGAAAATTGTTAATTTTGAATATTTTTAATTATTGAAATATATAGACAAAAAAATAAAAAAATGATAAGCGATTCTATAATTTAAATTTGTTGTCATACTTATTGATTGCTTATCATTTTTGCTATTCTTTAGTTTTTTATAATCAATAATTTTAAACTTTTATTTCGAAAATACAATAGTTTATTTTTTAGTTGCGTCTTTGTTGGTTTTTTCTAATTCGGCTAATTTAGCATCTAGTTTGTCTAAGAATTTACCTGGTTCAATTTTATACATTTCTGCATTTGGTTCTGGTAAACTTCCAAATCCAGGGAAGAAATTATGTAAAGGGGCCGAATTATTTAATTTTTGTTTAATGGTATTGTATAGTGTATTTAATCTCTCTGTATCAAGTTTAAAATCATTTCCATCTTTTTTTAGAATTGCATTAAGTTTTGTTTCTTGACGATTATTAAAGGTGGTTAATTTATTATTATCTTTATCTTTTAAAATTTTTACTAATTCTTCTACTTGAGAATAAGCATTTTGTAAAACTCAAATGTCAACAAATAAATCTTCTCTAGTGTATGAAGTAGTTAGATTTGCATTTGGTAAAGGTTGTTTAATGTTTGTGAAGTATTCTTTAAGTGGATGTGTTGTATCTTTTATTCTATTATAAAGACTTAAATTAGCAACTTCTTTTTCTAATTTTTCAAATAAAGAATTTGAAATAGCAGTTTTTTGAGCGTTGTTTTCTCCTGTAGTCGAAGTGCTTGAGAGTGAATTTTGAGTGTTGTCTTTTAAATTGGTTTTTGATTTTTCATTTGAAGATTGATTTGAACTTTGTATAGAAGGGCTAGAAGTATTATTTACACTACCTTCTGTTGGTTTTTCTGTTGGTTTTTCTGTTGGTTTTTCTGTTGGTTTTTCTGTTGGTTTTTCTGTTGGTTTTTCTGTTGGTTTTTCTGTTGGTTTTTCTGTTGGTTTTTCTGTTGGTTTTTCTGTTGGTTTTTCTGTTGGTTTTTCTGTTGGTTTTTCTGTTGGTTTTTCTGTTGGTTTTGAACAAGATACAGCACCAATCACAAAACTTGCAGGGACACCTAACATAAATAAAATCTTTCATTTTTCTATTTTTTCATAAGCCAAGATTATATAACTTTATATTAAAAAGTTATATTTTTCCTCTATCTATTTAATTAATTTTTCAATGTGAATAAATTTTTATATTGCTAAGGTTAAATAAATATTTTTAATATTTATTTAACCTGAAATTATTTATAGCAAAAAGGCAAATCACCCAAAAAGTAAGAGTAATGGGAGATTAAAAACAAAAAATTGTTTAAAATAAAGTCTCTGTGAATCAAATAATTAAAATTGAAAATAACAATATAAAAATAAAAAAGAAGTGGGTTATAAAAAATTCACATTTAACTAATTTAGAATTAATTAAATCAACACAACACAAAAATTAAAAATATAAGAAATTATTACTAAATTTTTCTTTGAAAACAGAGAAAATCTCAGAGAATAAAGTTTATCATTTTTTATGATAAATGAATAATGTCAGTCTATATGAAAAATGAAAAGCTCGCCCGATAAGCTTTAGATTAATTAATAAATATTCAAAAATTTAAAAAAACATTCCCTATTTTAAATAGATTCTGTTTTATGTTATTTATATTATAAGTTTCTCGAGAAATCAAGTACGGCTAAACTTTCTCAATAAAATTCTAATACATAACTTTATTATTGTGTCGCTACTTAATTTTAAAATGCACCCTTAAGTTAGTCTGTTATCTAACTTTTTAGGATGCATTTTATTATATTTTGTTATTTATTTTTGTTTTCTATGTGATTTTCTTTATCTATTTGAGATAATTTAGTATTAAGTTTTTCTTGATATTTTTGTGGATCAATATTTAAAGAGGCTGTGTTTGAAACCGGTGCAAATCCACCGAAACCAGGGAAGAAACTAGTAATTGGAACCGAATTTCTTAATTTTTCTTGTATTGTTGTATAAAGATCGTTTAATCTTTTTACTTCAAGTATAACCTCATTGTTTTCTTTTTTTAAAATTGCATTAGTTTTTCTTGTTTCTTCATCAACAAATTTAAGTAATTTCTTATTGTCTTTTGTTTCTAATATTTTAATCAACTCTTTAACTTGAGAATAAGCATTTTGTAAAATGTAAATATCTACTCGTAAATCTTCTTTGGTATATTTGCTATCTAAATTACTATTTGGTAAAGGTTTTTTAATGTTTTCAAAAAACTCATCTAGACTGTTTGGATGTTTAGAATCTGTTGCTCTATCGTAGAGACTTAACGATAGAATCTCTTTATTAAGTTTTTCGGCTAAGGTTCTAGGTCTTGTTGCGTTTAGGTCTTGTTCAATTCTTTTAAGATATTTTTCTAAACTAAAAGAACTAGCATATCCATCATTTGTTTTAAAACTACTTTGTGAACCTGCTTGGTATCCTATTCCTGGAAGGATAACAAAATCAGGAATTGAATTATTTAATTTATCAGTTAATTTTTTGGTATTATCATTCAATCAATCTACATCAAGTTCCACCATTTTTTTGTGCCCAATATTTGTTTCTTTAAAAATTGTATTTAATATATTTTTCTGACTTTGAAGGTATTTTTCTAATTCTTGATCATTATTTTCATTAACTTTTTTAGCTAAATTTAAAACTTGTGAATATTCATTTTGTACAATTCAAACGTCAGCAAGGAAATCATTTCAAGTGTAATCACCATTAACTTTTATATTTGTATTATCTAATGGTTTTCTAACATTTGTAAAGTATCTATCAAAATCATCTTGTGTTGAAACTTTGCTATAAAGAGTTAATTTAGCAAGATCTTCTTTGAATTTTTTAGTTAAAGGTTGTAAAGTAATTGTTGTTTGAGCATCTTCTTTACCTTTAGTTGGAGTATTTGTAGATGGAGTTTTGTGGGCGTCTTTTGAATCATTTAGCGAATTAGATGATGAACCCGATGTATTTTCCGTTGGTTTTTTAGTTGATTCTTGCGTTTCAGAAATAGGGGTTTTAGGAGTTTTTTCACTTCCTTCTGGTTCTGGTGTTTTGTCTGGTGTTTTGTCTGGTGTTTTGTCTGGTGTTTTTGAACATGATACAGCGCCAATCACAAAACTTGTAGGGACACCTAACATCAATAAAATCTTGATTTTTCTATTTCTTTTCATAAGTCAAGATTATATAACTTTATATTAAAAAGTTATATTTTTTCTTATCCGCATTTAACTAATCATGTAAATGATTTTATGATAGTTTAAATCTGTATATTTTTTATACTAATGAGATTTAGTAAATTCTGTTTGTATATTTAAAAAACAGGCCCAATTAGGTCCTGTTTGCATTGCTTTCTATTTTTTTGTAGTTTTTTTTGCTTCGTCAGCTATTTTTTGAAGTTTCTCTTGAAGTTTTTGTTTATATTTACTTTCATCGATATTATTAGATTGAGAATTTTTATCTTCTTCATAAAAACCAAATCCTGGAAAGTGAATAATAGAAAGTGAGTTATTTAATTTTGAAGTTATTGTCTTATAAAGATCATTCAATCTTTTAACATTAAGTTTTACATCATTGTTTTCTTTAATAAAAATTGAATTTTGTGTAGCTAAGTTTTTGTTTATAAATTCAAGTAGTTTTTTATCATCATCTTCTTGTACAACATTAATTAATTCTTTTACTTGAGAATAAGCATCTTCTAAAATGTAAATATCTGCATTTAATTCTTCTCTAGTATATGAATTATTTAAGTTTTTATTTGGTAACGGCTTTTTAAGGTTTTCAAAATATTTTTTAAAACTTTCTGTATCTTTCATTTTGTCATAAAGACTTAGATTAGGAATTTCTTTACTAATAGTGTCTAATAATGTTTCGGGTCTAGAAGCCTTACTTTTTTGATCAAGCTTACTTAATCATTGTCGTACAGCGTTTTCTCCTGAACTTGTTGAAGACTTTGGAGAATTAGTAGCATTTTGTTTTTTATTTAAATCACTCGGAATAAAACCTATTCCTATAGCATGTATAAATCCAGGAATAGAGTTAGTTAATTTATCAGTTACTGTTTTGGCAATAGAATTTAATCAGCTAACATCAAGTCTAACAACCTTTTTACCTGCTCTATCTACTTCTTTGAAAATTGTGTTAAATCTTGTTTTTTCTCTATTGATGTATTTTTCTAAATTAGCATCATTATTTTCTTTTAGAACTTTAACTAAATCCCTTACTTGCGAAAATGCATTTTGTAAAATTCAAACGTCAGCAAGGAAATCTGATTCTGTGTAGTTGCTAGTAAAATGTGAATTTTCAATAGGTTTTTTAATATTTGTAAAATATCTATTAAAGTCTTCATCAGTTGAAACTTTTTTGTAAAGTGTTACTTCTGAAAGTTCTTTTTCAAACTTTTCAGATAAAGGATGTACAGTTGATTTTGCTTGAGTTTCATCTTTGCCTGTGCTTGGAGTGTTTGCAGGTGGTGTTACTGGTGTAGGAGTTGGGTCAATTGGGGCAGGATTGGTGGTAGTGTCATCTTTTTTAGAATCTGCTGGTTTTGAAGGTTCTGAAGTAGGTTTTTCTGGTTTTTTCTCAGAATCTTTTGAAGCTGAAGGTGTAGTAGGTTTTTCTTTAGTGGGGTTAGTCGATGGTGGGGTTATAGGTTTTTCTTTTTCAGGAGTACTTGGTTTTGGATCTGTGGTAGTTTTAATAGGTTCTTTTGGTTGTTCTTGTCCTGGTTTTTTATCTGCTGGTGGTTTTGGCGCTGGTGTACTAGTTGTTGAATTAGAACATGAAACTGAAGCAAGCATTAACGCAACAGGGGTCCCAAGTACAAAAAGACTTTTTAATAATTTATTTCTTCTCATAATTTTAAATTATATAACTATTCGCTCAAATATATGTGGATAAATTTCCACATTTCCACAAATTTTTCATAAAAAATAGATAGAATTATTAATTCTATCTAGATAATTTTAAAATCATTAATCGTAAACGTGTTCAGTGATTTTGGTATTTTCAACCACAAGGTATTTATCACCTTTTTTCACGCTAAAAGGTAATAGTGCCATTTGACCATTTTTATGATCGGCTCTAACTTCGTTGAATAATCTCTTTGATTCTAATGATACGTAAACGCCAGAATATATACCAAATCCATTGATTAATAATTCATCATCAACAATTCCCACAACAGTTGAATTTGGTCTAAATTTAGCAACTTGTTTAATTAAAGTTCCGGTTTTTGAAAGAACTATTACAAACTTATAATCACCACTTTTAGTACGATTAGCTATTGAGTAAGCAATCAGGGTTCTTACGTCATTAGCATCTGAATTTTTAAGGTTCATATCAAGTTGCTTGTCATAATATTGTCTTGAGTAAAATTCGTTTTCAGCTTTTTTACTAATTGCTGTCATGGTTTTAACAGCTTCAAGCGGGAATGAACCATTGGCACTTTCCCCTGAAAGCATGGTTGAATCAGCCCCAAGTTCCACAGCATAGTAAACATCAGTAACTTCAGCACGAGTTGGGTGTGGAATTTTTTCCATTGAATCAAGCATTTGAGTTGCTACAATTACTGGTTTACCAGTTTCACGACATTTTCGAATGATTCTTTTTTGATAATAAGGAACATCGTAATAAGGAATTTCAAGCCCTAAATCACCACGTGCAACCATGATTCCATCTGAGTATTTAATAATTTCATCAATATTTTTTACTCCAAGATATGATTCAATTTTAGAAATAATTTGAATGTGTTTCCCGTTATTATCGTCAAGAACTTTTCTAAGTTCAAGCACGTTTTTTGCTGAATTAACAAATGAAGCGGCCACATAATTAATTCCGTTTTTAATTCCAAAGATAACATCATCAATATCTTTTTGAGCAAGGAATGGTAAGCTAAATTCTACTCCTGGAAGATTGATACGTTTATTAGTTTTAAGGACATGATTATTTTCGGCTCTAACTTTAACAAATCCTTGTCCAACCTCAACAACTACAGTGGATAATTTCCCATCATCAAGTAAAACTTGATTTCCATGTTTTAAGTCCTTAGACATGTCATAAGCAACAGTAATCTCAGTTTGAGTTCCTTCAAAATGTTCATATTTATCTTGAGTGGTATAAATAGTAACTATTGAGTCTGCTTGAATTAACTGGGCTCCATCTTTCATTTTTCCTAATCTAATTTCAGGACCTTTAGTATCAAGCATAAGTGATAAAGGAACTTTTAAATCTTGTGATACTTTTTTGGTGAGTTCAAATTTATTAAATTGTTCTTCATGGCTACCGTGTGAAAAATTAGCTCTTACACAGGTCACTCCATTCTCGATTAAAGAGCGCAAAATCTCATAATTATCGCTTGAAGGACCAATTGTGGCAACTAATTTTGTTCGTTTTTTTACATTCATTTTTACTCCATTATTTACGTATATTTAACATTTTAAATTTTACCAATTTATCAATTGAATTTTTGGGCCAATTTAAAAAATTTAATTTTAGCCTTAAAAAATGGTAAAGTTTCCATATTTTTTACTTGACTCTTGCGTTAAAAAATAGTGCCAAAAAAGCACTAATTTTTAAATTCGTTTTTATTAATTTTCAACTCACCTACATAAGCTAATTCTTGATTTGAAGAATTGATGAAATATTTAAAAATATATTGATTATCTTTTTCAACAATATCTTGAGAAATTTTGTATGTGTATGTGCTAGGAACATTGTCTAGTTTAATATCTCTAAAACTTAGTGTTTTCAGATCAAAAGATCTTTTGATCTGATCAATTGTTAGTTCAGATAATTTTTGACTTGTCCCACTAAGGGTTATTTTTGATCCTCAAGCACTTTTAAAATCAAAATAATTTTTAAAATTTAAAGTTTTTTCGATACCGAAAATTTGTTCACTTGATGATGATAAAGTGGTGGTATTATTCAATTTATCAGCAGAAGCAAAATTAACTTTTGCCACTAAATATGGTTTGATTTTAATTTGATCATCTTTAAATTCAATTTGGCTTTTTGAATAATCAATTGATGTTGAAATTGGCAGATCATAATTAATAATTGACTTAATTAAATTACTTTTGTCTTGCTCATTATCTTTTTTATATTGATCACTAATTTGTGAGAAAGAATTAAAACTTAATAATCCATCCATATTAATTTGTGCAGAATTAGTGTATAAAAAGTTTTTTTGATTATCAAAAGTAGCTTTTTTAAATCCTTTTAAAGTAAAGATTTTTTCTGTGTTTTGTCTAGTTCCAATTTTAGAAATAAAATCAGCTAAAGTAACTTTTAAATATAATTCACCTTCAACATCATTAGCATAAGATTCAAAACTAATTACATACTTATCTCTAAAAGCATTAAGTAAGGTTGATTTTTTATCAATTAAATTAAAATCTCTTTTGTCAATATCATTTTGATTAGGGATCGTGTCAAAAAACAATTGTTCTGCTCAGTATTTTTTGGAAATTTGAACATCACCAGTTTGATTTTGAGTTGCATAATGTGAAGCAAATTGCTCCTTAACTGCATTTGAAGATTTAAATACAAAATCATCCAAAATATGATCTTTGTTAACATTGCTTGATCTTTGAGTAATAACAGCCGAAACAGCAATAGTAGTGATTAATAAACCAGCTGTGGTGGAACCGAGCAATCAAAATTTGATTTTATCAGATGTTTTTTTCATTTTCTGCTCCTAAAATACTGTTGATAAAATTAATTAAATCAGCAATTGCGAATTTGGTTTGACTTGAGACAAAATATGTATTTTCAAATTGATAAGTTTTAGTTCATTCTTTGTTATTTTTAATTAGTTTACTTTTTTCTGATTGTTTCAGCTTGTCTACTTTGGTATATACAATTGTAAAATTAATTTTATGAATGTTTAAAAAATTAATTATTTGCAAATCAATTTTAGTTAATCCATGACGGGCATCAATGAGCAAGAATAAATTTTGCAAGTTTTTACGATTTATTAAATATTGCTCAATCATCAACATCATTTGCTCTTTTTGTTGATGTGAAATTTTGGCATATCCATATCCAGGTAAATCAACAAAAACAGCTCCGTGTTCGTTTTCGAAAAAATTAATTAATTGAGTACGACCGGGGGTTTTTGAAACTTTAGCTAATTTAGAATTATTAGTTAAGGCATTAATTAAACTACTTTTACCGACGTTTGAACGACCTCAAAATGCTACTTCACCATTTGCATGTTCATACCAATTTGTTTGATTAGATGAAGATTTAATAAATTTAAACATGTTCTTTGTTCATTCTCTCTCTATGTCTGATTAATGTGGATGAATATTTAACGCTTTTATAATTAGGAATAATTAAAACTGTTTCTAATTCATTATTTAAAAATTTATTCCCAGCTGCTAATTCAATTTCATAATTAAAATCTTTAATATTGCGGGCACTGCGAATGATAAATTTAGCTTTGAGTTTTTTAGCAAAAATAGCAGTTAATTGATTGGCATTAACTAGTACTTCAACGTTTTTAAATTTAGCTATTTTTTGTTTAGTGTGCTCAAATCTTTGATTAATATCGCTTTGATTGCTTTTATCTGGATTAACGCTAACAATCACATAGACTTTATCAAATAATAAAAGAGCTTTTTTTAAAATTTGAATATGTCCGGTATGAATCGGGTCAAACGAGCCAGGATAAATGGCAATTCTAGTTTTCATATAGTTTTAATGCATCTTGAGCAATTAAAAGCTCTTCGTTTGTACGAATTACATAAACAGGAACTTCACTTTGTGGTGTAGTAATTAATTGATATTCACCAATTTTCCCTTGATTAATTTCCTTGTCTAAAGAAATATTTCTAAAGTGTAATTTACTTAACACTTTTTCTCTAATCAATGCTGAGTTTTCACCTATTCCAGCTGTAAAAACAAGTGCATCAATTTTTCCGCCTAATTTGTTAAAGTATATTGAGGTATAATCAGCAATTTTTTGAGTGTATAAATCAATGGCAAATTGTGCATCTTGGTTTCCTTGAGATGCTTTTTCAGTCACATCACGCATATCCGAAGAAATTCCAGATACTCCTAATAATCCACTCTCTTTGTTGAGCATATTAGTAAATTCTGAAATACTCATTTTGTTTTGTTTCATCACAAATTCGTGAATTGATGGATCAATATCACCTGAACGAGTTCCCATCATAATTCCAGCTAGCGGGGTTAATCCCATACTTGTGTCAAATGATTGCGAATCTTTCACAGCACAAAGTGAAGCTCCGTTTCCAATGTGCAAGTTAATAAAAGTAACCTTATCTTTATTTAAAATCTCTTGTAATTTTAAGGTAATAAAGCGATGGCTAATTCCGTGAGCTCCATAACGTTTAATTTTGTATTGTTCGGTTAAAGTTTTAGGAATTGGATAAGTTGAATTAACTTTATCAATAGTGGTATGGAAAGCTGTGTCAAAATTAGCGCTTAATTTGGCATTAGGAAACACTTTTTTAAATCCATTCATTGCTTGAACAGCTCCAGGATTGTGAAGAGGCGCATACATTGAGCAATGGTCGATAATTTCAATTGCCTTATCATCAATTTTTGATGATTTGCTAAAGAATTCTCCACCCTGTACCACTCTAAATCCAATGTATTCAATTTCGTTTTTATCTTTAATTAAATTAATTTCATGCATTAATTTATATACTTCTTCAACAGCCACTTCATGGTTAGGCATTGAAACTTCTTTTTCGTGTTTTTGGTCAGTTTTAATAGTAATGTTACCTTGTGGCAAAGTAATTCTTTCAGCTAAACCTGTGGCAATAACATTTAATGTGTCTTTTTCAAACAGACTCATTTTTATCGAACTACTTCCGGCATTAATAACTAAAATTTTGTTCATGTTTATTTGTTCCCTTCACTTTGCAATGCGGTGATAAGTACGGTATTAACGACATCACTTACAGTTGAACCTCTTGATAAATCATTAACTGGTTTTTTAGTTCCAACTACAACTGGTCCAATGGCTCCATAACCAGCAAATCTTTGCACTAGTTTGTATCCAATATTTCCGGCATTTAAATCTGGAAAGATTAAAACATTAGCTTTTTCTGAATAACTTGCATCTTTATATTTACTTTTTCTAATTTCTAAATCAATCGCTGCATCAAGTTGAATTTCTCCAATTGCCTGATTGTTTGATTTTTGATTAAATAAATCAGTCGCTTCTTTCACTAATTCTGATTCAGGTGTTTTAGCTGAAAAACTGGTTGAAAATGACAGAAAAGCAACTTTAGAATCAAATCCCATTTGTTGAGCAAACTCTTGAGCATTTAATCCAATTTCAGCTAATTGTTCAGCGTTTGGTTTAACGTTAACTGAAATGTCTGAGAAAATAAAATTACTTTCATCTTTGTGCATAATCATAGCTGATGAAATGGTTTTAGTTCCTAGTTTTGGACCAATCGCTTTAAATGCGGCTCTTAAAATATCTGCGGTAGCATATTTTAATCCACCTACAACTCCATGGGCCTCATCTAATGCTAAGAGCATCATTGCATAAAAAGGACGAGTTTCTAAAGCTTTTTGAGCTTGCTCAAGGGTTTCTTTTCCTTTTCTTAATTCAAGATATTTATTAGTTAATAATTCTAATTTTTCTTGGTCTTGGAAAATATTAATAAATTCAAGCCCATCAACTTTATGTTGATTGTTTTCAACTAATAAAATGGTTTTAATGTTTGAAAATTTTTGTAATTCACGTGCAGCACTAACCATTCTTGGGTCATCTCCATCAATTAAAACAATGGTTTTTACACTACTTAAATTTTGAGTTTTTTGTTGTAATGCTAATTCAAAATTCACAATTACTCCTTTGTTAAATATATATACTATTTATTTTATATTTTTCTTGAAATATACGTTAAAAAACGTTATAAAGTTGTTTAGGGAGTGTTTAAAATAACTTCAAATCATAAAAATTAACTCTTGATTACCAAGTTAAGAGATTAAAATAAAAATCAATTTCTAAATATTTAAATTAGAATATTTATTAAGTAAAATCAAAAAATTATATAAGGAGTGCAAAATGAAAAACATTTATTTCAAAATCGGGGAGCCTATTTCAAATGTTGCTCAGATTTCTTCTATTCTTTCTACCAATATTGATCATAGAATTTGAACTAAACTACCTGATAAATTTAAAGAGCAAGATGCTCATAAAAAATTTGCATTTAAATTTGCAAAAGATTTGCTGTTAACACACAATCAAGCGATAGAAAGAATCGCGAAAATAATAACAAACAAAAAACTCTTATCTATTAATTTTAATGAAATATTAACAAAAAGTGATGTACGTGAATTTAAGAAAGTATTTTTTGATAAATTATTGGACGAAGGAATTATAAATGACGAAGAGTATGGAAGCAGAATATTTACAGATATTACAAATGAACAACTCGAAAAACTAAGAAAAGAATTAAAAAAAATAGCTGATGATGCAAAAAAAGCTGTTTTTTATAAACAATTCGAAGGTAAAAAAATTGATAAAGTACTTAAAAGAGTTACCTTAAACGAGCAAAAAAAATATGCAGTTAATATTATTCCTGGGATCGAAAACTCCAAAAACTTTTCGGTTGAATACAGCAATTTAAAAAAGAGTGCCGCTAGTGCTATTAAACTAAAAAACGAATTAGAGAATAATTTAAAATATTGACTCGATCAAAAATATCGTTTAGTTGCCGCTAGTATTGGTGTAGGAATTGCTTCGGTTTTTTGCACAATTTTCTCTTTTGTAGTTCCTCTTTTAAGTTTTGCTTCGTTTGCAACTGCAGCTACTTCTATTGCACTCAGTATTCAAATTTCGACAATTAGTAAAAACATTTCAGCCGCTGAAGAAAAAGTGAATTTTTATAGATCTTTAACCACTAATTCTGAAAATGTAGGAGATGCTTTAAAAAATATTCACAATTATTTATGAAATACAATATCAATTAAAAATGGCGTTTTTGGTATTGCCAAAACTCTAGCCAGTGATAAAAAATTTTTTAACAAATTGGGTTATCGTGAGGCAAGTGCTTTTTCAAAAGGTTTTGCACTCTTTTCCGTTTCAAATGATATAGCTGAAATAGCCTTAAGTGCCATTGAATTACATAATATTAATGATAAAATCAAAGAAATAAATAAAGAAGAACAAGAAATAAAAAGTAATTTAGATGGTATAAGAAGTAGATTAGAACATTTAAAAGAATATAAATGAGTTGTTATACACGAAACTCCACAAACAAATTATTACTGAAAAGGTGGAAGAGGTGGAAAAAATTTAGTTTTCAAAAACCTTGAAACAGGAGAAGAAAAAACCATTTCTCAAATGCTTGCGTATAACGATAGGCAATTAAGGGATTGAGGTCTTCAAAGAGTTCACGACCGTAAAAGAGGGGATTATATTAGAAAAATCAGAAATAAAATAAAAGCAGATAATTTAGGATAAATCTAAAATGTTCAATTACGTAAGTTCATCAACAATTGTTTATACTTGTCTAGCTATTATACTTCCCAATATATATTTAGTTGCATACTACTTTTATTTAATTCATATCTATCTACCCAGATGGACTTTTCTGATTAATATTTCTGATATAACAATGCAAAAAATAAAATTAAATTCTAACAAATGAATTTCAGATGAAAATTTTAAAAATGGTGTTTTAGACCTTATAGCCAAAAATAACTATAATAAGAAATTAGCACTTTTTGAATTGTTTTTTCATATTTTTGTTTTTGTGGGCTCTTTTGCTTTTTGGATTATCGGAAGTATACTCGATTTTGAATTCATATTAATGGTTCATATTTTTGTACCTTTGAATTTTATAGTACTTACTGGTTGATGAATTGTCTTTTTAATGATATTCATTGGTAAGGTAGAACAATTTAAAAAATATGTGAAAAGATATGTTATTTCTGATTTTAGTTTTGAAAAATCAGAACGCAGACAAAAAAATTTTAAACCTATAATTAGAAATAATGTTTTTGTTTTGTCAACTGAAACCGTCTTTAATAGAAAAAATAAAACAATAATTATTGATGAGGGAGTTATTAAATCGGTTTTGGGAAAACAATCCAAATCGATTATGTATCTTTATATTTATGATCTTGATAATTTTAAAGCACCATATTTTGTGTTTGATAATCAAAAAATGATCCAGAAATATTACGAGGCAAAATGATAATTTTTTTGTGTGTTTCTAATTTTGTTTTTCTTTTGATTTCTTTATATTTATTTAAAGGTTTTTGAGTCAGAAGAGCAGAAAATGACGTCATAAATATTGTTATGCAGAAAATAAAATTTATTTTAAAAAACAATTTAAGGGTGCATAAGTTGTTTTATCAAGCAATTAAGGATGTTGACTCTTTAATTCAAAAAGGAAATAAAAAGATAATCATGTGTAGTTTACCCTCTGTTTTTTGGATTGGATTTCTTTTTTTGTTTTTATTAATTACTGATTTTTATAATCTTCTTGAATACGAAAATAAGGTAACAGGGTGGGTTTTTTGATCTGCTTGAATTGTTTCTGTTTCGTTTGTGGTTATTTATATATATTTTAGAAATGTGAAATTAATTAAAATTAAAAAATTGGCTAATTCATTGATAATTGATAATGATTCAAAATTATTTGCCATTGAATCAGAATTAACAAACTTTACAGTTTTTAATCACAATGATATATTTAAAAATTGTCAAGGCAGAAATTATTATTCCTCAGGAATTGATCAAAACATAGAATTATCTTACATTTATTTTTCAAAAACATTAAAAGCCAGATGAAGTTTTTGATTAAATCGAGACATTTTATCAAGTTTATTTAATGGTAATAAACTTAAAGCAAGAGCGGTTCATTATTTATTGATTGTATATTCTAATGACAAAAATCAAAAATTTTACAACCCTGAATATAAAGAAAATATTAAGTATTTTTTAGATCTTGAAAAATATTATCAAAAATAAAAGATAATTAAAATATATATTAAAGTAAGTGCCCTAAGTAAATATAATCGTTATATTTCATGATTTTGTGATTTTTGTCTGTTTATATCTCTTGGTTTAATATTTATAAAATAAGATGAAATTTTTATAGAACAATTTGGTATTCATTAGATTTTAAGGAGAAATATGTTTGAAAAAGCAGTGGTTGATATTGGTGGAACAAACACAAGATTCGCTATAATTGAAAATAATCAAATCATTTTTAAAGATAAATTTGCAACTAATCCAGAGAATGCTTTTGAGACATTAAACAGGATTATTGCTCTTGCTCAAAAATTCAAAATCCAAGCTTTAGCTTTGTGTTTGCCTGGTCCAGCAGATTATCAAAACGGAATTATTTTAGAAACTCCAAATTTACCAAATTGAGCAAATCTGAATGTCAAGCAACATATGCTCAATAATTTATCGCTTGAAAAGATTGTTTTTCAAAACGATGCTAATGCTGCTGGTCTTGGAGCTCATTATCGATATAACAAAGTTGGAACTTATACTCAGTTTTTTACGCTAAGTACAGGTTTTGGTGGTGGTTTAGTTATTGATCATAAAATTGTTTCTGGATATAATTTTCAAGCTCAAGAACTCGCTAAACTACCTTTAGGACCGCAAGCTCAACCTGCTTTTCATTTATCTCCATATGCAAGTGAAATCTATTTATCAGGAAGTGGCTGGGCTTTGCAAGCTCAACAAAAAGGTTATCAAACTAGTGCTAAAGAAATTTTGCAAGATTATCACAATGGCTTAACTTATGCCCAAGAAATTATTGATAATGCAATATTTACATTAACCAAAGTTATTGCCACCAGTGTAGCATTTATCAATCCAAATTTAATTGTGTTTTCTGGACCAATCAGCGTCAATGCTCCATTTATTATAGAACAAGCATTTGCCAATGCAAAACAATTAATGTGAGCATCTCAAGCACAAGTGTTAGACTATAAAATTGATCAATTAGGGGAGGATTTAGCTCTGTTTGGTTTAAATGAGCTAATTTAATTATGGTATTAGAAGATTTTGAACCTATAACAGATGCTCAGTTTATTTGATCGTATATTAGTTTTGGAATTAGTCTTTTCTTATTAATTCTTATATTTGTTAATTTTTCTTTTTGAATTAAAAAAAGCAGAAAAAATGTAATACACAAAAAAATCTTTGAATTGGTTTCAAATAGATTTAATAATTTTAATGCTAAAAATGGAGATATATCTCTAAATCAAGTGTTTTTAATTGCTTATCAAGATGTAAAAAATAATATCCATATAATTAATAAAAGAGTTGTTTGATTTATAATAATCAATACAGCTTTGGTGTGTTTACAGTTTATTTCGTCTATAACCATCTTTCTGGCCTTGAAATTTCCATTTACTCTGGAGAATATAAGAGTTAAGACTAGTGGATTCTACTTCCTTTTTGGAGGTGCTGCAACTTTACCTTTCTTTTATTTTTCTGCATTCAAAGATTATACTTCTAAGAGCAAGATTGAATTATTTGAGCAAATGATTAAAAATATTAAATTTGATAATAGCAAGTTAATTCCTTTCTATGAACATAAACAAAAAGAGAAAACTTTTAACAAAATTAAAATAATAAAAATGAATGATATTGAAATAGATATTATTGAAATAATTCAAAATTTTCCAGATAAAGCTTTGCAAATGTTGTATTTTGTAGTGGCTGGAGCTGAACAAAACTTAAATATATTAGAATTACAACCTGAGCAGCGTGAATATATTTATGAACAAATGAACAGATTATTAGGGCAAGAAAATTAATATTTTTGACTCTAAAATAAATTAATTATTAAATCAAAAAGACGAAAAATCTTCGTCTTTTTGATTTGTATAAAATACAATTAAAAATATAAAAAGAAAGGAATATTAATAAGATGAAAAACTTATTATTTGGATATATTGGCTCAATAAATAAAATAAGCCGGCTTGAAAAAATTTTAACAAAAAATTAAATAAAATAATTGAATATACAGATTCAGAATTAAGAGCTTGAAATCTCCAAAAAGTTTATGATAGAAAAAAGGATTTTATATCCGAACAATTAAAAATGATACCAAATTAGATAATTTAGGGTAAAAAAGTTGATATATGTTTTCTACCGAGTGAATTTTAATTTATATTATTTCCATTGTTTTTGCTTCTTTGATGTATTATTCTTTTCAATTAGTATTTCCTTTGTTTCTTAGATTAAAATTTTTAATCAATTTAATTGATCTTTTAATTCTTAAATTAAAAATTAATGCTAATAAATGAACATTAGATGAAAAATTTACACAAAGTATTTTGTATTTTATAAAGAAAATAAAAAGGAATAAAAGGATTGTATATTTTGAATTAACATTCCAATTGTGTATTTTTATTTTATCTATTTGTCTCTTAACTGTAATAAAAATAGATTATCCTAGTATAGAAGCTTTTCTCAGTCTTTTAATTCCTATATTTTTACCAATGCTTAATTTATGATGAATCCCTTTTTTAATAATATTTATTTTCAAAAGTAAACAAATAGAAAAAAATATATCAACAGCAAGTAATTTGAGCCTTAAAAAAATTAAAGCAGAAGCAAGACAAAAATTCCCTAAAGATGATTTTACAGGGCTTCCTTTTATCATTATAACTAAGCAAATTTTTACTAAAAAAGTCAAAACCATGATATTGAATGAATATACTATCAGAGAGCATTTAGGAAAACAGGCAAAATCAATTATGTATCTGTATATTTATGATCTTGATAATTTTAAAGCTCCGTATTTTGTCTTTGATCATAAAGATATGATGCAAAATTATGGTAATTCAAGATTATTTACTTATTTTTTCAGGATTTTTAAATTTTCTTATTTTCCTTCTGTATATAATTATTAACTTTTTTACTTGACTAAGAAAGTTAGATAGTGATATGCTCAAAATAGCTTTGAAAAAATTGATTTTAGTATTAAGCAGAACATTCCTGTTAATTCGCTATTCACTCAACCACTTGATAATATCGAATTATTAATTAAAAAAAGAAATAAAACTATTTTATATTTAAATCTTCAGTTGTTGATTTGATTTTTCTTTGTTTTGGCTTTTATAATTGCTTGTTTTATTTATGATTGAATGCCTTTATATACAACCTATAAACTGAATTGGTTTTGATATTTGAGTGATTTGATTTTCTCGTTGAATTTGTCTTATTATCTCAAGAAATACACAAATAAAACAGGTGAAAAACTTAGCTCAACAGCTTATAGTTAATACAGAAGCTAAATTATTTGACCTAAAATGAATTTGCAAGAAATAAACGTATCACATAGAACAAGTATTTGAGAAGGTGAAGAAATAATAAATTATCGTCTTTAAGATATTCATACAGATTTTGAAACATATACCTACTATGCTCACGATAAAACCAAAACTTTGTTTAATAACAATAAGCAAAGTATCCTTCTTAACCGTGATATATTATCAGGTCAATTTAATGGTGATAGAGAAAAAGCTCGGGCTGTTCATTATTTAATGCTTGTGTATTCTAATTATCAAAATGAAGAATTTTATAATCCTGAATATAAAGAAAATATTAAGTATTTTTTAGAATTGGAAAAATACTATAAGAGTTAAAACAAGATTTTTCTTGTTTTTCTTTTATCCACATTTTTGCTATAAATGAGTATTTTTTAATATAATTAAAAAATGAAATACGCAAAAAACGATATTAGTAAAACACAGGAAATTATTGATTATTTGCTTGAATTAATTAAAAGTAAAAAGATTCCAGTTAACAAAGTTATGCCGTCTGAACACGCACTAATGAATCGCTTTGAATGTTCACGTGGTGTGGTGGTGAGTGCTTATAATAAATTAGCGGCCTTAGGGGCTGTTTATTCAATTAATAAACGTGGTCATTTCGTTGCTGAAAACTTTCATAATTTAATTAAGCCACTTTCATACATGCTTAAGTGTGATCAGCAAATAGGCGTTGAAATTACAAGTAAAGCAGAATCGCCAAAATGATTTGAAACTAAAAATATTATATTTCTCAATGGTTATCGTGTTTTTGAAAAAGAGTATTTTAAAGATGGGATTAAAATCGCTGAGGGAATTACATATGTTTCAAGTGATTTGTTTAAAATTGTCCCTGAAATCAACTTAAACGAATCAATTACTGACATTTTATTAAATAATAAAATGCTTAATAATATTATTTATTTCTTAGAATATCAAAATGTTAATAAATTTGGTTTTGAGAAATTAGTTGCAATTAATTTTTACGGATATGATACTGAATCTATTTCTATTGCTGGTACTTTATATGTTCACCCAGATCACTTTCAATTTTTCCACCAAGAATTTGGAGCTGTAAACAAAATTTCGTAAGAATTCCTTATAAAAATACTATAATTTGATAATATTAAAAAAACAGGCTTTATAGCCTGTTGTTGTAAACTAAAGTTAATTAAATAGCATTCATTTGCTATTTTTTAATTTATTTTGAGCATGTACCGGTTGAACATGATGATTCTTTTTCCATGTCTTTTTTAGGGCAAGTTCCTTTATCACATGACATTTCTTTTGAGCATTGACCCATTTTTGGACAAGATTCTTTTTCTTTCATCATTTCTTTTTGTTCTTTTTCTTTGCATCCGCAGTGTGACATTTTAATCCTCCTTGTTTGATTGTAAGTAGAATAGATAAATTTACACTAAAAAAATACCTATTTTTAGAATTAGTTATTAAACTAAAAAAATTAACTCTAAATTTGATGATTTTTGGAGTGGTTAATTTTTTTCAATTTTAACCAATTCTTTAGAATTTGATATAAAAAATGGCATTTTTTGATATTTTTGATTAAAATTGCCTTTATTTTTACATCACAATTATTATATAACTTAAAAATATTTTTAGAAAAATTTTTCAGTTATTTTTTGAAATTTTAAAGAAATAAAAAGTGATTTATTGTAAACCACTTTTCAAAGTCTATATATTTATTTACCTAAGGTTAATAACTTAACAAAACTGCTTGCTTCAAGTGAAGCTCCACCAACTAAAAATCCATTAATATCCTTTTGCGAATGAAGATCTTGGATATTACTTGGTGATACACTTCCGCCATATTGAATAATTAAATCTGGGCTAGTGATTAAACGAATAAACTCACAAACTTCTTGAGCAACTTGTGGAGTTGCAACTTTCCCAGTTCCAATGGCTCAAATTGGTTCATATGCTACAATAATTTTTGATAAATCTAAGTCTGCAAGTGAGTTTTGAATTTGATTTTTGATAATATCCTTAGTGATACCCTGTTCATATTGTTCTAAAGTTTCTCCAACACAAATAACAGGAATAATACCTTTTTCTAATGCAATCTTAGCTTTTGCGTTAACAAGTTGATCACTTTCTTTATGATACATTCTTCTCTCTGAATGTCCAATAACTACATAAGAAACATTTAAATCTTTAAGCATATCAGCTGAAATTTCACCTGTAAAAGCACCACTTATATGTTCTGATACATCTTGAGCTGCTATTTTTAAATTTGTTTTATTCCCGCTAAAAACTGATAAATTGGTAAAAGGTGCAGCAATAGCATAATCTAAATTACTTAAAATTTTGTTTTCGTTTTCTTTTAAATGAATTGATAATTGATTTAAAAATTCTTGAGTTTGAGTTGCAGTTTTATTCATTTTTCAATTACCGATAATAACTGTTTTTTTCATTTAATTCTCCTTAATGAAATTCCATTTAATTATATTAAAAAAGAACATTTTTATGTTCTTTTAACTTGCTTTTCTAACCATTTTGACAAAATCTTTATTTACTGTATCTTCAATATTTTCTAAAATCTTATTAATTTCTTTTCTTTGTCTTGAAGAATAATCCGGAATTACTATTTTCAAGTTCAATTTCATGCTTCCTGTTCTGTTTCCGTGTTTAAATCCTAGACCTTGAATTGAAATTGTTTTAGGTTCAAG
Organism: Mycoplasma sp. 1578d; assembly: GCF_024582695.1. Taxonomy (NCBI): domain Bacteria; kingdom Bacillati; phylum Mycoplasmatota; class Mollicutes; order Mycoplasmatales; family Mycoplasmataceae; genus Mycoplasma; species Mycoplasma sp. 1578d. Next base: position 108,593 of record NZ_CP102081.1, on the reverse strand, counting down.
ATATGATTTTTTCAATTGAATTTTTTGTACTCCATTTGGAGTAGGTACTTCAACAATTTTTTCTTGTAAAATATCTGCAAAAGAAACGGGAAAATCCAAAATCAGATCATCTCCTGATCTTAAGAAATATTTATGTGGATTAACGTGAATTTTTAAATATAAATCTCCTGATGGACCACCATTGTATCCTGGATGACCAAATCCAGCACATTTAAATAGCACTCCATTGTTAACTCCGGCTGGAATATTAATTTTGATTTCTTTTTGAGTTTTAATATACTTGTGCCCTTTACATTGTGAACAAGGTTTTACAATTATTTTCCCTGTTCCTGAACAAGCACGACATTCACTTGATACTATTTGTGCTCCGAAAATACTGTTGATTCGTTTTTGAACATGCCCTTGACCACCACAAGTAGGACATGTTTTAACTCCTTCATTTGAATCAGCTCCGCTTCCATTACAGAATAAACAAAGTTCATGTTTTGTGAATTTTCTGGTTCCTGAATATCCATTATATGAATCTAAAAACGAAATTTCAAATAACGCTGACTTGTCTTCACCTTTGCGTGGTATATTTGAGTTTCTTCGCGACGAACCTGAAAATGAACCAAAAAGATCTTGAAAAAAATCTCCAAATCCCCCAAATGATTCAAAATCAGAAAACCCTTGACCGCCACCAAATCCTTGAGCATTAGCCCCAGCGTGGCCAAATTGATCATAGTTTTTTCTTTTTTGTTCATTTGAAAGTACTTCATAAGCTTCGTTAATTTCTTGCATTTTCTTTTCTGAATCAGCTTCTTTAGATTTATCTGGGTGATACTTCATCGCTAATTTACGATAAGCACTTTTAATTTCCTGAGCACTCGCTCCTTTTGAAACTCCTAAAACTTCATAATAATCTCTTTTTTCTGCCATAATGTTTTAATTTTAGCACAATTTTATCTAAACTGCTAAATTTATTTATTTGGTTTTAATTTTTAATATAATTAAGACATGAAAATATATGTAAGCAAAAACTACTCTGCATATGCAAATTTGCCTCTTGAAGAATTAATTGTTAGCGATCCTCAAGAAACCGAAGATATCTTATTGTTATATCAAAACGAAAACGCTGTAATTATCGGAAGAAATCAAAACGCTCACCAAGAAATTAAACGTGATTATATTAATGAAAATAAAATTGAATTAGCTCGCCGAATGAGTGGAGGGGGGGCTGTTTATCACGACCGTGGAAACGTTAATTTTGCGTTTATTACTGATAAAGAAAACAATAGTGGTTATGAGCTTTTCTTAACCCCGATCATTGGATATTTAAGATCGCTTGGTTTAGATGCTCAATTTAAAGGACGTAATGACTTATTATGTAATGGGGCTAAAATTAGTGGAAATGCACAATTTATCAAAGGAAATAGAATTTCATCTCACGGGACTTTATTATTTGATGTTGATTTAACTAAATTATCAAATGCATTAAATCCTTCTAAACTTAAAATGGAATCTAAAGGAATTCAATCAGCTCGTCAAAGAGTGACTAACATTGCTCATGAGTTAAATTATTCAATAAATGCCCAACAATTTATTGATGGATTGGTAAAATACTTTGTTGAACATTTTGGTGCTAAACTTGAAGAGATTCCTTTTGATAAATACCAAAAAGATCTTGATCAACTAGTAAAACTTCGTTCGTCAGAAGAATGAATTTATGGTAAAAACCCAAAATTCCACGCTGAAGCTGCTAAAAAATTTGACAATGGAATTTTAAGTGTTAAATTAAATGTTTCTGAAAATAAAATTGATGATATTTTATTCGAAGGTGATTTCTTAAGTTTAAAAGAAATGACTGATGTTATTCACATGTTCAAAGGAATTGAATTCAAAAGAGAAAAATTTGCACAAGTGTTAGATAAAATTGACTTAAATATTTATTTTGGTGGAATTAAAAAAGAAGAAATTCTAGACTTAATTTTTGAATAATTATTATTAGAACAAAACACAAAAGACACAATTTTTAACATCTTTTGTGTTTTTTAATTCTGAGTAATAAGGATATTTTAAATTTAAAACATCTTGATCATACAAAATTATATTTGTTGCTTAATTTAAATAATAAATTGCTAATTTAATATAATTGAATAAGCATGAAGATTTACTTTAGCAAAAGCTATTCTGCATATGTTAATTTATCAATTGAAGAATTAATTGTTGCAGATCCAGAACAAACAGGAGATATTTTATATTTATACCAACAAGAAAATGCTGTAATCATTGGAAGAAATCAAAACGCTCATCAAGAAATTAAACGTGATTATATTGAGAAAAATAAAATCGAATTAGCTCGTCGTGTAAGTGGTGGTGGGGCGGTTTATGAAGATCTTGGAAATATTAGTTTTAGTTTTATCAAAGATAATGATGAAACTAATAATTATGAAAACTTCCTTAATCCAATCATTGGTTACTTAAACTCACTTGGGCTAAATGCTCAATTTCATGGACGAAATGATTTATTGTGTAATGGAGCTAAAATTAGTGGAAATGCACAATTTATCAAAGGAAATAGAATTGTTTCTCACGGAACTCTCTTGTTTAATGTTGATTTAACTAAGTTATCAAATGCATTAAATCCTTCTAAACTTAAAATGGAATCTAAAGGAATTCAATCAGTTCGTCAAAGAGTGACTAATATTTCTCATGAGTTAAATTATTCACTAAGCGTGCACGAATTTATTGATGGCTTAATTCAATATTTTGTCGATAATTTCGGAGCCACATTAGGTCAAATTCCCCTAGATAAATATGGCAAAGATCTTCAAAAACTCATTGCATATCGCTCTTCGGATGAATGAATTTATGGTAAAAATCCACAATTTAAGGCTGAAAATGCAAAAAAATTTGACAAAGGTATTTTAAGTGTTAAGTTGAATGTTTCTGAAAATAGAGTTGATGACATCATGTTCCAAGGCGATTTTTTAAGTTTAAGAGAAATAAGTGATGTTATTGGTCTATTTAAAGGAATTGAATTTAAGAAAGAAGAATTTGAAAAAATATTAGACCAAATTAATCTAAACGATTATTTTGGCGGAATTAAAAAGGAAGAAATTTTAGGATTAATTTTTGAGTAATATGAACAAAGTAACAATTAACAATTTTGAAATAGCTTATCACTATGAAAACGAAAATGATTTAGATAAACCACTTGTTTTATTTTTCCATGGTTTTGGCGGTACATATAAAACATTTTTACCTTTATTAAGGTTAAAACGAGATTTTAGATTTGCCGCCTTAGACTTTCCGGGTTGCGGAGATAGTTCATCAGCAAAAGATATCACTTTAGAACAATATTTTGATTTAGTTAAAAAATTTTTAGATACTGTGCTAAAAAACGAAACAGATATTTATCTTGTGTCTCATTCACTTGGATCGGCAAGCGCTTTATATTTAAATAAAGAACCAAGAGTTAAGGGAACCTTGCTTTTAGCACCGTTTAATGAATTTTTATCTTTAAATAAAACCAAAGGAACTGTACTTAATGGATTACTTCCAGATGATGAAGCAGGTTGCATTCAAGCATGTGAAAATCTATTTTATGAAAAAACTCCAAAAGTTTCAGCAGTAGCTAAATACTTATGTCAAGGAAGTCCAGAGGGTTATGCTAATAAGAAAATCAAATTCCAATACATGGTCACTAACCAAATTAGAAACGAAGAATATTTATCAACAATTGTAGCTAATTTATATGCAAACGCTACCAATGTATCTGTATTAAGTGGAGATCCAGATAAATTTACCCCTGTAGAACAAATGGAAATGATTGAAAAGAAATATAACTTTCCAACTAAAATTCTTGAGAAAACTGGACATGCAATTATCACTGAAAGACCTCAAGAAGTTATCGATGAGCTTAATCATTTAGTTAAAAAATAGGTTTTATAACCTATTTTTTGTTAAATTTAAATAAGCGACTTGAGCAATCATTGCTCCGTTATCAGTAGTATATTTCATTGATGGAATAATGGTATTTGGATGAAGTTTAACAAATTCTTCTCTAAGATATGAATTAGCCGAAACTCCTCCACCAAGCACTAATGAGGAAGTTTTGTATTTACTGAGAGCTCAATTAGTTTTTTGAATTAAATATTCAATGGCAATGCGTTGAAAACTAGCAGCAATTTGTTGAGTATTAATTTCTTTTTTATTCATTTTTAGCTTATTAAGATAATTAAGAACTTGGGTTTTAATTCCACTAAATGAAAAATCGAATTCATTTTTTGTTTTTGGAATGGTGAAACCAATGTATTCACCCTTATATTGTTGGAAAATCTTATCAATCAATGGACCACCAGGAAAACCAATTCCAAGCCGAGAAGAAACTTTGTCAAAAACTTCTCCTACTGCATCATCTAAAGTTTCACCAATAATTTCAATCTCTGAATGTGAAGTCGCATAAATTAATTGAGTATGACCACCAGATACTAGTAAGCAAAGTGCTGGATAAGTAATTTGATTGGTTAATGTAGCTGATAAAAAATGCCCATGCAAATGATTGACTGGAATGAGGGGAACATTAAAAGTTTTAGCTGTAGCAAAAGCAAATAAATACCCAATTTGTAAGGTTCCTATTAATCCTGGTTCTTTAGTATAAGCAACATAATCAAAATCACTTTGAGAATATTTCTCCATGATTAATTTTTGGATCAGCGAAATGTTTTTAACATGCTCACGGGAAGCTAATTCAGGGATAGTACCGCCGAATTTTTTAAAAATATCAATTTGAGAAATGGTTCACATATCAAGAACCTGACCATCTCTTAAAACGGCAATTGATGTATCATCATGTGAAGTTTCAATTCCTAAAATGGTCATTTTATACTTCTCCAATCTGGGGCATTTTTATATATAGTGGAGTAATATCCAGTAATTTTTCTTGTGTAAAAATATCTTGATAGATTACAAAATTATCAATTATTAATTGATAATTAATTTGATCAACTTGTTGATCGCTTTTTTCAACCTTAATGCTGTTTTGAATGTAATTAGGATTTCCGTTTGTTATCATTTTTTGAGCTAATAAGTATTTTTTACCTCCGCTTGCATCTAGAACAAAGGTCTCTTTTGTAATTTGTTTATTTAAAATCAAAAATGAATTAGTAGTATAAATTTTAGCGCCGGTTCATAATGCAATAGTACGAGCAAAAACTAAAGCAATACGTACTCCAGTAAAAAATCCAGGTCCTTTATTAATATAAAATTTCTCAATATTTTTATATTTTAGATTATGCTTGTTTAGCAAACTATCAAATTGCTCTGTAAGTAATTCTACTTTCTTTTTAACGCCAATAATGTGAATATAATCGTGAACTTGAAAAGAATCATCAAACAAAATAATCACTAAATCACTTGCGACTGTATCAAGAAAAACATTCATTATTTCACCACCCAAGATTGATAATCTCTTTTATCATTGTTAAATTTAATGTCAATTAAAACATATTGCTGATATGCTAATTTCTTTAAGTTTGATCATTCAATTGCAACAATATTATCTTCAAAATAATCCTCAAATTCATCCAGATCGCCCTTATAATTGTACAAATCAATATGGACTAAGCCAGGATATGTTTTCATGTATGAAAAACTCGGACTAGTGATATTGTCTTTAATTCGGAGTTTTTGAGCTATATACTTAACAATAGTGGTTTTACCTGCACCTAAATCGCCTTGTAATAAAACCATTTTACATTCTTGGATATGTGGAAAAATTAAATCTATAAATAAATTAACACTTTCTTGTTGATCCATTTTATAGTATAAACTTTTTTCTTGTCCCATATATTCCTTTATAAATATTATTGTACCAATTTCTGCTTTAATAGTGTTTTTTATGCAAATAAAAAACCGTCAAACACAACACTTCCTCATTTGGCTGCTCCATTTCTGTCCTGACCAGGTTAGTGGGTTATTGTTTTAACGGCTTATTTATTATATCAAAATCAAAATATTTTCGCTTTTATATTTTTAGTTTATAATTAACTTACTTAGTTAAAAGTGTCAAGCAAAAGTGCTTGACAGTAAAGGAGGTAATCTATGGTAAAAATTAGACTTAGACGCATGGGAAGCAAATTTAGACCTGTCTACAAAATTGTTGCTGCTGATGCACGTGCTCCACGTGATGGGAGATTTATCGAAGCTTTAGGTCACTACAATCCTTCTACCAAAGAACTTGTATTAAATAAAGAGGCAACTGCAGCATGACTTGCTAAAGGTGCCAAAACTACTGAAACTGTTTCAAATCTTTTTAGAGCTAACAAGCTAACAGCTGAACTTAAAAAATAAGCAATGAAAATTAATTTTTTAACTCTATTCCCAAAGTATTTTGAGCCTTTTATCTCTGAAAGTATCATTAATAAAGCAATTGCCAAAAACTTAATTGAGATTAATGTTATTGATTTTAGAGCCTTTAGCAAAAACAAACACCATAAGGTTGACGATGAAATTTATGGTGGTGGTCATGGGTTGCTCTTGCAAATTGAGCCAATTGACCTGGCTCTTGAATCGCTACAAAATCAGGGCGGATATAAAATTTTAGTTTCGCCTCAAGGTAAAGTTTTTAATCAACAAATTGCTCAAGAACTTTCACGTCATGAACAAATTACATTTATTTGCGGAAGATATGAAGGGTTTGATGAAAGAGTTGTAGAACTAGTTGATATTGAACTATCAATTGGAGATTATGTCCTCACTGGCGGAGAGCTCCCAGCCATGGTTATGGCCGATTCAATCACTCGACTAGTTGATGGCGTGATTAATGAACAATCGCACCAAAACGATTCATTTCAAGGAATAGGTTTATTGGATTATCCACAATATACTCGCCCAAGAGAGTATAAAGGAATGAAAGTTCCTCAAGTACTTTTTAACGGAAATCATAGCGAGATACAAAAATGAAAAGATCAGGCTCAATGAGAAAAAACGCTCAAAAATCGACCTGATATTATCGAAAGGATTAAACATGAGAAATAAATTAATAGAGCTTGTTGAAGAAAAACAATTACGTACAGATTTAGTTGACTTTCAAACTGGAGACAATGTTAAAGTTCACGTTCGGATTCGTGAAGGTGAAAAAGAACGTATTCAGATTTTTGAAGGTTTAGTTATCTCTAAAAAAGAATCGGGAACTCGTGAAACATTTACAGTTAGAAAAATTTCATACGGTGTTGGAGTGGAAAGAACATTTCCTCTTAACTCACCTTTAATTGCAAGTATTGAAGTAGTTCGTTCAAATAAAGTAAGAAGACATAGACTTTACTTTATGAGAAACCGTACTGGAAAAAGTGCTCGTCTTAAAGAAATTAAAAGATAAAATTAAGCAAACAGATCTCGTCCTTTCGGACGATTTTTTAATTTCTACATGCAATTTATTGCAATATTAGTTTTATAAAATAAATAGGTTTGCGTTTTGAAATTTAATCTGATAAACTTTATATACTTAATTAGTAATATAATTAAAATATATAGAAAGAAGGACATTATATGAAATTAAATAAATTTTACTTAACAAGCTTATTATCGCTCACTCCGCTTACATTAATTTCTTGTTCAACAACACAACAAACAACAAGCCCAAAACCAAATACAGAAACCGAAAAAGACAAAAATAAAGAAACCAAAGTTGAAGCTCCAAAAAATAATTCTGGCGATAATCCAATGCCTAAAAATGAAACAACACCTGGAAACAACACTACAAATAATAATAATATTGATAATGATAGCGAAAACACAGACAAAAATAAAACCTCTTCAGCTCCAACTGCACCTAAAAATGAGATAAATAATCAAAATAAAACTCAAGAGCCTTTAACACCTGCACAAGAAAATCATAAATATTATAATGAACATAAACAAGAAAATGTTCAGTTTATTTTAGATCAAAACAATAATTTAAAAGATAAAATTGTTAAACTTTTAGGCGACTTTTTGACAAGTGCTTTTAAAATACAAGACGTGTCCCCATTAACACAGTTAGCTACAAAAACAACTCTTGATGAAAACACTGAGAATTTTTCAAAAATATTAGAAAAAATCTATGAATCAAATAAAAATAATCTTAATCTAAAAGAGATTGTTGATAAACTTAATCAAGACCTTGATGACGATGAATCGATTAAATTAAAAAATCCGTTAGACTTTAAGTCATTTGATAATATATTTTTAAAAATGTACCATTTAAAACCTGAAAATGGTTCTGATTTAAGTATTGAAGACAAGTTATTACAAATTATTCGTTTTTCAGTTCCTAATAATGATCAATTTATTGGAGCGGTTTCGAATTTAAATTTAGTTGAACTTTGAAAAGAAATTAATAAATATAATCAAGGTGACTTTCAAGAACAAGTAAAAGAAGTGACCGACTTTTTTGATCAATTAAAACCTGACATGTTTTTTGATGGAGATGAAAAGAATTTTCAAGAATTAGAAACAAAACTAAATTGATATTATGAGACTTTTAATAAGTTTAAACCAAACACCAAAGTTTCGCGTGAATTATTCTGAGATATTACTAAACAATTATTAAACATTAAAACTAAATAAAATCATCCTTTAAATCAGAATAAAATTCTGATAAGTAAAAAATAAATTATTTATTGCATCTCAAATTTTCTTGAGGTGCATTTTTAATGCTATGTTGGCTTGTCTAGTCATTAATTCTCTTTTATAATTTCATAATTCAACATTTTGATAAAATAATAATTGTGAATGAAATTGCAACTATTAAAAATGTAGTTTTGAAAAAAGATAAAAAAATTATCTTAAACATCCCTGAATTAAGGTTACCTAAAAATAAAATAATTTCATTGGTGGGCCCTTCTGGTGCTGGAAAGACCACTCTGTTAAATTTGCTTTCTAAAATAGAAATTGCAAAGGATTCAAAAATAGAATTATATAAAAATATCACAACTGCTGATATTGGGTATATTTTACAAGATAACCTCTTATATGAAGAGATTAGTGTTTTTCAAAACATTTATTTAAGTGCTAAAAATTCGTTCGTTTGACGCAAGGAAAAACGGAGCGAATTTTTACAAAATTGAAAAGACTTAAAAATTAAAAAATCTACATACATAACAAAACAAGTAAATAAATATTTAAATAATCTTGATCCTAAAAAAGAAAAACAAATCTTTTTGTGGGTTTGATTTTTGTTATTTTGGTTTTATTTATTTACAAACTTGAATTTTTTTAAAGAGTTTGTAAAAGAATTACGACTAAAACATTTTTTTAAAAAGGATTTGGATTTCATAGCTAAAAAAGTAGAAATCACTGAAATTCTTAACAATAAAGCTCAAAACATCTCGGGAGGACAAAAACAAAGAGTTTTAATTGCTAAAGCTATTGTGAAAAAATCAGAATTAATTTTAATGGACGAGCCTTTTTCGGCCTTGGATGTCAAAATTAAAGAAAAAACAATTGAATGAATTGCTAAAATTAAACGCGAGTTTAATTTATCAATTATCTTAGTAACTCATGACCAAAACGATGCACTCAAACTTAGCGATTATATTTTGGTAATGAGAAATGGTAAAATTGAGCAATTTGACACAAAAGACAATGTATTGGACCGTCCTGCGACCTTTTTTGTAGCCAACTTTTTTTGCTCGCCTGAACTTAATTTAATATCTCAAGATAAAGATAGTAAGTCTTTTATTAAACCACGTGATATTTATATTAGTAAAGCAAAGGGCTATTCTAGTGAGTTGACAATTATCCATAAGGAAAATATTGGTGATTTAACAATTTATAAAGTGAGTGATTGCGATTCAACTTATACATCACTAAGTACTAATAACAAACTAAGTGTGGGTGATTTGGTAGATATTAAAATAGATCAACAAAAAATATTGAGATTTAAAAATGAAGAAATTGCAATTTAAATGAGATAAACAAAAAGCAAGACAATATGGAATCGCATCCCTTTATATACTTCCATTATTTGTAATTGTTTTTATTTTTTATATCTATCCAATCATTAATACTATTAGCGAATCCTTTATCACTTTTCCAAGCCAAACTAAAAAATTTATTTATCAATACGGAATCAATAATTATCAAAGAGTGTTTATTGATCCAAATTTTCAAATAGCAATCTCTAACTCTACGTTTTTATTTTTTGTGCCAACTTTCTTTTCTTTATTATTCTCAATTACAATCGCATATTCAATCAGTGCTCTGACTTTAAGAAGAAGTAAAAATTTCTTTTTAAAGTTAATTTACTCGCAATTCTTTATTTCTAGTTTTACTGTTGGTTTGGCATTTATTTTGCTTTTTGGTCAAGAGAATTTATTCTTTCGTCTGTTTCACTCGAATAAAAGTTTTATTTATGGGAGTGATCGACTTAGTATTAAATTTTATTTTTTAATCTTTCAACTTTGAAGATCAATGCCATTTAATATAGTCATTTTTAGTTTTATTTTTAGTCGAATTAACGAAAAATACCGAAAATTAATCAAAGTTGATAATTTAAGTTTTTTTGATAAATTAAAATATTTATATTATCAAGAATTTAGTAAATCTTTTATTTTGGTGACTTATACTAATTTAGTGTTTTCATTTTTAATGTTCCCTGGAGCAATTATGGAAGAAAGTAAGGTAGTATCAACTCAAGGACACACATTGGCTAGTTATGTTTTTCAATTAACTAGACCTTTTGGAGGTGCTTTAACCGTTGATGCTAACAAAGCATATGCAGCTAGTGTGATAACAATTTTATATTTATTATTTTTATTTATTGTTACTTGATTTGGTTTTTTTATCGTAAAGATGTCAGTTAAAAAAATTCTTAATAAAAAACAAAGGAGATAAAATGTATAAAAAAATCATCAAGGATATCTTAATAATTGCATTTGTTTTACTTGTAATTATGATAATTTTATTTCCGCTTTATATGCTTATTTTATTGGCTTTTATGTCAAATTCAGCCGTCACAAACAAAAATTATTTTCTATATTTCAAAGAATTTGAATTTAGAAATTTTAGTTTTTTTGGAGATAAATTGTTTTGAAATGCAATTTTAATATCCTTAGAAAGTTCGCTGGCTTTGATTATTATTCGCCTTGTGACTTATTCATTGTTTGTAATTGGATTATCCAAATTGAGAAAGAAAATTACAAAAACTGTTTGAATTATTGTTTTATTTTTTTCGTTTATTCCTGAATTTACAATTTATTTTTCGCTCGATAAATTATTAAATGATTTGCATTTAGCAAATTCACTTACTCCACTCTCTTTAGTGACAAATTCAATTTTCTCGTATTTTTTTATGTATAACTTATCTATCCATTTTGAAAAAAGTAAGAAAAAATATCATAAAGTTGCTTTGGTAGATAATTTAACCGTGTGACAAAAAATGTATTTGATCTATTGAAAAGAAATGAAAGAAATATACTTATTGTTAATTGTTTTTTCGTTTGTGTCAGTGTGAAATGATTTTCTATGACCAAATTATCTATTAAGCGGTACTCAAACCAATACTGTTGGAATTTGATTTAGACAAATTGGAGCTAGTCCAGCTGGTGGATATTTTCAAAATATTCAATCTGCAGGGGCTTTAATAGTTGTAGCTCTTCCTTTAATTGTTTATTTTATTTTTTCAAAAAAAATTGTAAAGTCAATCTAGAATTAAAGTTGAACAAAAAAGGACCCGGCGTCCTTTTTTGTTATTAATTGCTTTTTTAATTAACTTTTATCATTAATAATTTTAAGCACTTCTTGTAAAGCCATTTCACCGTTTATTTTTTTGTTAGGATTTTTATCTAAATTTGATTCAAGTAATAAACTCTCGATTTTTTTAATAATTTTGGTGGTTTTTTCGCTTTTTGGTAAATTTAATATATCTTCGTTATTATCTTTATAAAAATCAAAAAATGATTTAAATGATGCAGCACCAGAATAAGTATTGTTAGTATATGTTTCTAAAGTATCATTTTCTTTTTGTAATTGTTCTTTTTGGGGATCATTTTTTTCAATTTTGGCTTTGTTTTCTGCAATTTTTTCTTGGAATTTTTTTATTACATCATTATAAAATCCAACACCGCGATCAACAATCTCTTTTGTTGGAATAAAGTATGCTGATTTTCTGGTTATTAAATCTGTTGGAGCTATTTTTTCTCCATTAAGATCTACTTTTTGTTTGTATAATCATTTTAAAAATAATAAGGTTGCTTTGTCTTCTTTGCCATTGTTATCTACCGAAACAGGAATTAGAGTCGAACCACCTTCAAAATATGTTGAAAATGTATCATCAGCATTATTTTTGGTAATTTGCTCTTTTAAAAGAACATCATCTCTAGTTGCTCAAGTTTTTGGGTCTTCTGTAGAATAAAAATCACGAGATGTTGGTGAATTAACTGCCCGTTCAAAACCAACTAATACAGCGATTGCAAAAATGGTGTTGTAGTTTCTAATAGTACCAGGAGCTCATTCATTAACATTGTCATTGAATTTTATATCTTTAAATAGTACTGGATCGCCGCCGGTCATTCCTTCTTGTACAACGTCTGATGAATTATTTTGAACAAATTGGTCAAAAGTCTTTTTAAAAACTTCTTGAACTTTTGGATCGTCCTTGATATTATATTTAACCTTTGAAAAGTCATATTGGCCATTATTTTTTTCTAATTCTCATAACTGCTTACCTTTTAATTGGTTGTTAATTGATTTAAAGAATTCGTCCTCTTGATAATCGATGGCAAATATGTTTAATCTATTGATTTTTTTACCATAAGCTTCTACTTTTGCATGATCAATTTCTAATGCTGATTTTAGTTTTCTAGCAAATTCGAATAGACCATTTAACCCTTTAAAGGTTTTTTCATTAATAGTATATCCTTTTAAGCTATTTGGTTTAACTTTTAAAAAGTTAATAGCTGAATTGTCAGGAATTTTACTTCCTTTGTCTTTTTGTGCTTCAAGAGTTTTGAAAAGCTCTCCAGTTTTATCGACTGTAGCACCGGCTTGCTGTGCCAAATCTAATGCTTTATTTAATAAATCTATATTAACAAGAAATCCGTTTGTATCTGACACATTAAACGGTAAGTTGTAGATTTTGGTTTTAGTTAAATCTTCTCCTACTAGCTGTGTGTGTGCTTTAAGTAATTTTGTAGGAAAATCGTGTGGAGATAAAACTGAAGTTGTGTCTAAAAGCTTACCGTATTTATTAATGACATAAGCTGTAGTTTGATTTCCTAATAATAAATTAGCCACCTTTTCAGAATTTGATTTAATGTAATTTTCATACTTGTTGGTTAAGTCTAATTCATTTTGGGCTCCAGTTATTTCTCTGGTTTGTAACTCTACTTTTAAAAAGTCTGGATCATTTTTCATTTGCTCATTATAAAGTGGTATAAGTTCATTTAAAGCAATGATTAATGGTCATTTTTGTGTTTGTGATGCAGCAAGAACGATTTTTTTATCCAACGCCGCCTTATCTGTTGGATAATTTGATTGATTCGCTTGACAACTTGCTGCCAGTATTGAAGTTGCTGATGATACAGCTAAAACAGAAGTTAAAAATTTTATTCTTTTAATTTTATTCATATTTTTAAATTATAGAACTATATTAAAAAATAGATACAATAATGTTAAACTAAAAAACACATTATTAAATGCGTTTGCTGATAAAATAAAATTCTATAACTAAAATCAAGAAATTCAAATTAAATTCTGAATTTTTTAAATTCGGTTTACACAAATCGAGATTGCTCTATGTACGAATTTTTAAAACATTCAATCTGAGCTACTTTAATAAGTTTTGTTCTGTTTTTTTATAATTTCCAAATTTTTAGATTTTTTATGATATTCAAAATATTTTAATAATTGCTTAATGATTGTCCGAGAGTAAATTGTTTCATATGATGTATTACTCTAAATAATGATAAATAAAAGGACAGAATGTCCAATTTTCCTGTCCTAGTTTGAGCAGTTCTAATTTTTAAATTAACTTTTTTTATCAATAATCTCTAACACTTTTTGCAAGGCAACTTCTCCAGTTACTTTTTGTGGATTATTATCTAAGGTCGAATCTAATAATAATCTAGTAATTGTACTAATAATTTCGCTGGTTTTTTCATTTTGTGGTAAGTTCAATATATCTTCGTTAGTGTTTTTTAAGAAATCAAGCATTGATTTAACCGATACAGAGCCAGACTGATTGTATAAACTATTAATTGTTAACTGATTAATTCCTTTTTGTAATTCTTCTTTTTTAGAATCCTTGTCAGTTAGTTTTTCTAATTCTTGTTTGTTTTTAGCAATTTTATCTTTGAATTGTTTTTCTGAATCAGTATAGAATTGAAGACCTCTATCTGTAACGTCTTTTGTTGGAATAAAGTATGCTGATTTTCTGGTTAATAAATCCTTAACAGCGATTTTTTCACCATTATAATTAACATTTTGTTTATATAATCATTTTAAAAACAATAAAGTCCCTTTGTCTTCTTTACCATTATTATCAACTGATACCGGTATTAAAGTTGAACCACCTTCGATATATGTCGAGAATGTATCATCGGCATTATTTTTTGTGATTTGTTCTTGTAAGAAAACATCATCTGCGGTTGTTCAATTTTTAGGATCTTGACCTTTAAATAATTTAATACCACGAGATATTGGTGAATCGATTGATTGTGGTAAACCAACAGAAGCAACAACAGCAAAAATGGTTTGATATTGTCTCATGTGTCAAGAAGCTCATTCACCATCAGTAGAAACATTGTTTTCGTATTTTACGTCTCTAAATAATGTTGGATTTTTGCTACCACCGGTAGCTTGTTGCACAACGGTTGATGAATTCTCTTTTACAAATTGATCAAAAGTATCTTTAAACACTTTTTGGATTTGCTGATCATTTTTAATGTTATATTTAACTTTTGAAAAATCAAATTTACCATTAGTTTTTTCTAATTCTCATAATTTTTTAGTTTTTAGTTGGTTGTTAAGAGATTTAAGAAACTCATCTTGTTGATAATCAATTGAAAATACTTGTAAATTCATAATTTTCTTATCACCGTATGCTTGAACTTTTGCTTGATCAACTTCTAATGCTGATTTTAATTTTCTAGCAAATTCGAATAGACCATTTAAACCTTTAAAAGTTTTCTCGTTAATTGTGTAACCTTTTAAGCTATCTGGTTTAACTTTTAAAAAATTAATGGCTGAACTTTCTGGAATTTTATTGCCTTTATCTTTTTGTGCTTCAAGGTATTCGAAAAATTTTCCGGTTTTATCAACTGTAGCACCGGCTTCTTTAGCTAAATCTAATGCTTTATTTAATAAGTCTATATTTACACTAAATCCGTTTGTGTCTGAAATGTCAAAAGGTAAATTGTATATTTTGTTATTTGATAATTGTTCTCCTACTAATTGATTGTGTGCTTTAAGAATTTTTTCTGGGAAATCACTCGGAGATAAAACTGAACTAGTATCTAATATTTTTCCATATTTATTAATTACGTAAGCTGTGGTTTGGTTCCCTAACAATAAATTGGCTAATTTGTCAGAATTTGATTTAATGTAATTTTCATTTTGGCTAGTTAAACCAAGTTCAGAATCAACTTTTGTTATCTCTGAAGGTTGAAATTCAACTTTTACAAATCCTGGTTCATTCTTCATTTGCTCATTATAAAGTGGAACTAGACTTTTTAATGCCATTGTTAATGGATAAACTTCTGATTGTGCTGTTGCGAGCACAATTTTATTATCCGAAGCAGCCTTGTCTGTTGGATAATTAACTGTATTAACTTGATTTGATTGACAACTTGCTGCTAGCACACCTGCTGATGATAGAGCAAGAATAGATGTCAAAGATTTTATTCTTCTAATTTTATTCATATTATTATATTATAGAAGAATTAAAATATTTATAACTAAAAAAACACATTTTCTAAAATGCGTTTGTTGACAAAATAAAATTTTATAATAAAACAAAATAATTTCAATTAAAAAATAGATAAAAACCCAAAAGAGAATTTCGTTATCTTTTGGGTTTGTTTGGGTTTTACAAATAATTTAAAAATAATTTTATTTGTCCTTTTAATTTAAAATTTAGTGCTTGTTTGCTGACTATGAGTACATCACCAGCTTTTATCTTTATAGAATTAATAAAACCTTCTCCCTGATAGATCACTATTTCTACACAATGTTTTGCTAGATGAGTGGAAACCTTCAGTTCTTGATTGTTTAATTCAAGCTTGGTTAGATTAAAGTTTTTAGTTTGGTAAAAACCATTCGTTAATTGTTTTTGAACCTTGGGTTTTAAATTTAATTTAATGGTTTCTAAAGATTCTTTAATGTGTATTTGTCTTTTTTGGCCCAATTCATCGACACGCTCATAATCGTACAATCGATAGGTTATATCGCTAGATTGTTGTAATTCAAAAACTAAAGTATCAGCTGGTATACCATGTACTAAACCGCTTTCAATTGAAACAAAATCATTTACTTGCAATGGAACTTTGTTTAAATATTGCTCAATATTTTTAGTATTTATATTTTGTTCAATTATCCTAATATCAGTAGTATTAGTGCCTAAAATAAATGGTTCTTGGCTATTTTTTAACACATATCAGCACTCATTTTTACCTAAACTTCCTAATTTTTGTGCATATTCATCATCTGGGTGCACTTGAATGCTTAATGGCAACTTAGCATCTAAAAATTTAGTTAAATTCGGATAAACAAATGTCTGAACTCGCTCTTTTGTTAAATTAAAGAAACTTGGGTTTTCTTTAATAAAATCACTAAATTTTTGCTCACTGCCTTTAACTATTGATTCATGTTTATTTATTGTAGAAATAAGTCAAGCTTCACCAACATTATTTTGCAAGTGATACATTTTTTTAATGTTGTCATTTGCTCATAGGGTTTTTTTAAAATATGGTTTTAAAAATATTATTTTATTCATTTTTATTGAGTTTTTTATTAAATCGTGAATTTGCAAATAATCCAGTTAAAATAAATAACAGAACTGACAAAATTAAAGAAAAAAGGCCATAAATAAATTGAGAAATTTGAATTTGTGCTGAGCTATTTTCAACAAATTTTAGATAATCACCACTTCCTAAAACAACCAAAACTATTCCTGTTATTAATAAACTAATAGCAACTGTTAATAATGTAATTAAAATTATCATATCCTTTGATAATTTACCCTTAGAGAGTTTTTTGGTTGTCATGTTTTCCTTTCTTAAAGAAATTGATTTTCTCTAAAATTAACGCTAGTTTTGGTGATTTTTTAAGATCATTGTCTTTTCAAAAACCATAAATTAGAGCAGTAATAATTGTCCCAACAATTATACTAACAAAGAAGAACAAAATTCCTAACCCAGTTCCATGAGCTTGTGATCCAACTGCACCTAAAATTGCAACTATTGGCCCACCATGAGCAGCTGCATTAGTAACACTTAATAACCCAGCTAAACCACCAGCTATTGCTGAACCAACTACATTAGCTGTAATCACACGTTTAGGATCTACTACAGCAAACGGGATTGCTCCTTCTGAAATTCCGATAAATCCCATGAAAATAGCTGAAGCACCTAAAGATTTTTCATTATTATTAAATTTCTTTCTAAAAATCAATGTTGCCAATCCCATACCTAAAGGTGCAACTGGGATCGCTGCTCCAACCATCCCCATTGGTTGGAAGATTTTTTGCGAAACTAATGCAGTAGAAGTTAAAAATGCAACTTTGTTAATTGGTCCTCCCATATCAAAACCAGCCATTGCACCAAATAAAATTCCTAAAAGCAATGAAACAAAGATTCCAATATTCGAATTATCAACAAAAATACCTTGCAGTGCGGCGATAAATTTATCCATGACTCAACCAATTGGTGCCCCAATGATAAAAATAACTAAAAGAGAGTAAAACAATGCGACCCCAATTGGAACAACAAACATTGGGATGAGAGCATTTACTGATTTTTGAATTTTAAAATTAGTAATTCATTTGACTGTATAACCAATAATAAGTCCGAATAAAATACTTCCAATAAATCCCATCGGGGTAACAGCAGAAATTCCACCAATACTAAAGAATAAATCACTTTTATTTGCAATAAATGAGACTACAAATGCAGGCATTAAGGCAGCACGACCAGCAATGGAGTATGCGATATACGCACCCAATACCCCGATCATTAAAGTAAATGAAACTACTCCAATTTCTAAAATTCATCAAAGAAAATCACCTTTGGGAGCAGCGGTATTATTTCCATAAATACTCTTTCCAAGACCTAGCGAAAGAGCAATCATAATTCCACCAAAAATTACATAAGGAATCATGTATGAAATCCCATTAACAATGTGTCTTAGTACACCTTGCTGGGTTTGGTTGGTTAAAGTTGTTTTGACTTTATTTGATTGATAAATACTTGCATTTTGTGCTTTTTGGATAACTTCACTTGGATTGTGAATTGCTTCTTTGGTTGATGTAACATAAACTTTTTTACCATCAAAATCATCTAATGGTATTTGCACATCTGAAGCAATAATAACAAATTTGGCTTGATCAATATCTTGTGAACTGAGTTTGTTTTGAATTCCAACCGAACCTCGTGTTTCAATTTTAGGACTATATCCAAGTTGTATTAATTTATTATTAAGTGTTTCAGCAGATAAATAAGTATGGGCAATTCCTACGGCACAAGAAGTAATCCCAACCACTTTTTTACTACTTGAAACATTGGTATTATTTAAAGTTTTATTGTTTAAGAAACTACTTATGATTTGATATATTTCATCTTTTGATACATCTTGAGTAAGTTTATTCACCACATTGCTATCCAATAAAATCGTGGAAACTTTGGTTAATATATCCATGTGCAAGGTTTCTTTGTTTTGGTCTGGAATTAAGATAACAAATATATAATTGACCTTTGACTTATCAAAGGTATTTCATTCTATTTGTCCGTTTGTTTTAATAAAAAACAAACTTGGTTTTTCGATTGCTTTGCTCTGAGCATGCGGGATTGCAAATCCCTTTTCTAACCCAGTAGAAAATTGTGATTCGCGTTCTTTTAATGCATTTATAACATTGTTTTCTGATTGAGAAATTTTTAAGTCTTTTGCTTGTTTAGCAACAAAAGCAAAAACCTCATCAATGCTATTCAAATTATTTTCTATAAACACATAATCACTTTTAAATACTTCATATTCTTTCATACTTGAATTCTATAATGAGTATTTTTATATTTTGATAAAAGAAAATAATTTCGCTAAATTGTTTAATAGCTACAAAATTATTTGTTTCATTGTTCTAAAATATCAAGGTTAAAAGCAAGCTTATCATTATAATTTTTAACTTTTTCATGTTGAAGAATCAAGAAGATTAAATCTCCAATAAACTGTTGATTTATTTTGGATGAAATTGAAATAAATCGCTTACTTTGCTCAATAGTTGAATACAAAATTACATTTTCATATTTTTCTTTTGCTTGTTTATTTGAGGTAATTAAACAAAATTTGATCTTGTTTTTGATAAATAAATTAATAATAAATTTAATTTCTCTCGTGTTGCAACTTTTTGAAAACAAGATCACAAATTTATTATTAATATCAATTTGTGTGGTGATTAAAAGGAGTGAATGAAAATCGTTAAAACTAATTGAATTGATTCCTAATTTTTGCATATTTGTTGCTAATTCTGATGCGGCTAAATATGAAGAACCTGCTCCGTATAAATAAATACGTTCATGGGATAAAATATTTTCAATTGTTTGGTTAATTTCATTTAAGTTCAATAAATGTGATGTTTGGGAAATGCTTTCCTTATAAAATAAAAATAATTGCTTTAAAATAAGCTTTTTATAATTAATGTTTTCCAAAACCTTTAAATCAGTGTTTAAAAAATTATGATACACATAAAACTGCATATCTTTTAATGAATCAAAATCTAACTTTTTTGCAACCTTGCTAATTATTGATAAAGAAATTCCAGTATTATTTGAAAGTTGTTTAATTGAGCATTGATAAAACTTTTCTGGATGCTTTTGAGCAAAGTTGATTAAAATTAGTTCAGTTTTAGTTAACTTATCTAATTGCTTTTGATTAAAAAATGTGTATGCAGTGTCTTTCATAATTACTACCTAGAATTAATTTTACAAAATTCCATAATGATCTAATTTAATATAACTAAGAACAAGATTTTAAACTAATTTATAATAAAACCTTTACCTAATAAATGGTTTTCTCTTAATTTTAAGATAATAAAAATATTACTAAAATTAGAGTTGCTCATCTATAGTGCTTAAGAATTGTGTATAATAAGCATATTAAAACAATATTAAGGACAAAATGGATATTTCTCAAAAACTTAAAAAAGCCAAACAATTATCAAAAATTTTATTGGGCTTGGCATTTGTTATATTAATTTACTTTGGATTTTTAATCGCTGCTTTAGTTGTGCTTATTCTTTCATTAAATTTTACATTATTGATTATTGCAACAATACTGGTTTTACCGCTTGCAATGACTTCACATTTGCTCTATTTAAAACTTTTATCAACTATTAAAGATATTATATTTTTTTACTCAAGTATAAATGATGTTGAGCAACTTGAAAAATATCAAAAATTATCAAAATTGGGTTTTAAAGGATATCTTTTACCTGGATACTCAATTGCTTTGTATATCAAAACTATTAAAACCACAACACAAACATTAAATCAAATGAATTAAAAGGAATATAATGAATATTTCTCAAAAACTTAAAAAAGCTAAGATATTGTCAATCATAAATACTATTTTTTATTTCGTCAATTTTATACTTTTTATATTTTTTGTTGTAGTATATGTAAAGATACAAACAGAAATATGAAATTATTTAGAAACACGGAGTGGATTAGAAACAGGATTAGACAATGAGGAGTATCCCTTAATATTCGAAGCTATGCTATATTATATAATCCCTGGTATTTTTATATTTATTCTTGGTTTAATATCTCTAGTATTGCGTATTATAATAATGTTTAATATTTACGATATTAAAAGTAGCTTTTTTCAAAATGATTTTTTTGAATATGAAAAATATAACAAATTATTAATCTTAGGTATAATTTCAATTTTTGTGCCATTTATATCAATTGCACTTTACATAATGGTAATTAGTAATGCAAATAAAGAGGCAACTAAATTAAATAATTTAAATAAATCAACCCAATAATTGCAGTTAAAAAACAAAAATAGTTTTTACTATTTTTGTTTTTTGTATTATTAAAATAAAAAAATGGCGATCACGACAGGATTCGAACCTGTGACAACAAGCTTAGAAGGCTTGTGCTCTATCCAGCTGAGCTACGCGACCACTAGAATAATTTTATAATATTTCACAAAAATTAAAAGTAAAAAGATTATTTATAACCCTTATTTTACGAGATTTAAGGTAATAAAGAATATAATTAAGATATTCAATATTATAAACTACTCAAGAGGAACAATGGAAAAGAAAAATATTATTCTATTCGGAATGGACAATTCAATTCAACTAGCTGAAAAAATTTCAAAAATTATAAAAATTCCTTTAACTAAAATTCAAAAAACGACATATGCAGATGGCGAAAACATGATCGTTTCAGAACAAACAGTGCGCGGGCGAGATGTATTTATTATCGCTAACACAGGTCGTCCTGTTAATGATAACATTATGCAATTACTTTTATTTATCGACTCGCTTAAAAGAGCTAGTGCTCGAACCATCACTGTATGTTTAAGTTACTACGGATACGCCCGCCAAGACCGTAAAGCAAGTGGTCGTCAACCAATTGGAGCTAAATTAGTGGCTAATTTACTCCAAGTTTCAGGAGCAACTAAATTAATTTGCATTGACTTACACAATCCATCAATTCAAGGATTTTTTGATATACCGCTTGATGATTTACGTGCTCAATACACAATTGCTCAAGCATTAAAAACATATAATAAAGATTTTACAGTTGTATCACCAGATCACGGAGGAACTGTAAGAGCAAGAAAGTTGGCTGAAATTATTGATGATACTGCCAAAATTTGCGTGATTGATAAACGTAGAACCGGAGTGAATCAAAGTGAAATCATGGGAATAATTGGTGATATTAATGATCAAAATGCCGTGATTATTGATGATATTA
This sequence comes from Mycoplasma sp. 1578d, assembly GCF_024582695.1. Taxonomy (NCBI): domain Bacteria; kingdom Bacillati; phylum Mycoplasmatota; class Mollicutes; order Mycoplasmatales; family Mycoplasmataceae; genus Mycoplasma; species Mycoplasma sp. 1578d. The sequence continues at coordinate 86,436 of NZ_CP102081.1, read as the reverse complement.
TTGATACAGGCGGGACTATAATTAAAGCCGCTGAAGCACTTAAACAAAACGGAGCTAAAGATATTGTAATAGCCGCTACTCATGGATTATTCAGTAAAGGATTTGAAATTTTTGAAAATAATGATGCGATTAAACAAGTGATCATTACCGACAGTATTGATAATAGTGAATTAGCATCTAAATACAAAAAACTAAAAATTGTTTCTCTGGGAGATTTTTTAGCTAAAGTTATTAAAGCGCAATATTCAGCAACTAGCGTGTCAGAGGTTTATCTATCAATGAAAGAAGAACTACGTGCAAGCTAAACAAACGACTTTTGATCTGTGTCAAAAAAATAATTGAGATTTTGAAAAATTAGCTCAGTATGTTGAGTTGATTGAACAAAAAAATAAAGTCATGAATTTAACTGGGTTTTCAGGAAACAAACTCTGAGAAGAAGGTATTTATGAATCACTAATTTTTATGGATTCAATCATAAATCAAAAGCATGAACAAATTCTAGATATTGGAGCTGGGGTTGGATTTCCTTCGCTGCCTTATGCAATTGTCTCGCCAAACCAAATGTTCACAATTTATGAACCTTTACAAAAAAGAGTGAGCTTTTTAAATTTAGTAATTGAAACATTAAATTTAAAAAATGTTAAAGTTTACAACTATCGTGCTGAAGAGACTCTTGAAAAAAATGCTTTTGACATAGTTACTGCACGAGCAGTAGGAAGTGTAGCAACTATGCTCATGTGTGCTTTTCATTTAGTTAAAGTTAACGGGAAAATGGCTTTAATTAAGAGCCAAAAATATCAAGAAGAACTTGAACAAGCCAGAAATATTTTCAAACTATTAACCATAAATGTGAATTTATTTCAATTGCCAAATCTTTTAAATAATAAACAAAATACAGTGATTGAAATTATTAAAAAAAGAAGCACACCAAAACAATTTCCTTACAAATGAAAAGACATTATTAAATTCACAAAAGATTAATTTGTGAATTTAATCTTTTTATAAAAACATTTTAAGCCCCTAAAATAGGAAGAAAAAGGTATAATAAACTAAATATTAAGGAGAGAGATGAAGAAAACTATTTTAATTGTTATTGATGGTTTAGGATTAAGAAAAGAAACTCAAGGAAATGGGTTTGCATTAGCTAAAACTCCTACTTTTGATCGATTATTTAAAGAATATCCAAACTCATTGATACAAGCTTCGGGAGAATTTGTTGGTTTGCCTAAAGGACAAATGGGTAACTCAGAAGTTGGGCACTTGAATATTGGAGCTGGAACTATTGTTTACACTGGATTATCGCTAATTGCTAAGGAATTAGCTGAAGGTAAATTTAAAACTAATAAGGCATTTGTGCAAGCATTTGAAAGCGTTAAAAAAAACAATGCAACATTGCACATTATGGGTCTACTTTCAAATGGTGGAGTTCACTCTTTAGATTCACATTTATTTGAAATTTTAAAATCAGCATATCTTAATGGTGTAAAAGATGTTTCTGTCCACGTTTTTGGGGACGGAAGAGATGTAGCTCCTGCTTCAATTAACAACTCACTTGAACAATTAATTAAACTAACAGAACAATACGGATATAAAATTGCTTCTATCGCTGGGCGTTTTTACTCAATGGATCGTGATAAAATGTTTGATCGCGTTCAAAAAGGTTATCATGCTCTTTTAGGTAAATCAGAAAATTCGTTTGAGAACATTCAAGAATACATTCAACAAAGTTATGATCAAGATATCACTGACGAATTCTTTGTTCCTGCATATAATCGCACTATTGATAAAAAATATTTTGTTAAGGATAATGATAGTATTATTTTCTTTAACTTCCGTCCTGACCGTGCTCGTCAATTAACTCACTTATTTATCGGTTCTCCGCTTTACACTGTAGAACCTACTACTAAAATTAAAATTGATAAATTTGTTTCAATGATGAAATACGAAGGGATTGAAACTATTGTAGCTTTTTCTGAAATGGAAATTGATACTCCGATTGGAAAAGTGCTTGAGCAAAACAATAAAACCCAGCTTAGACTTGCTGAAACACAAAAATATGCTCATGTTACCTACTTTATGGATGGCGGAAAAGATATTGAATTTAAAAATTCACATCGAATCATGGTTCCTTCGCTTAAAGTGGAATCATATGCTGATGCTCCACAAATGTCAGCTAAAGAAATTACTGATGCTCTAATTGAAAATGCTCTTAATTTTGATGTAACCATTATGAATTATGCTAATCCAGACATGGTCGGGCACACCGGAAACCTAAAATCAACAATTAAAGCAGTTGAAATTTTAGATCAACAAATTAATCGGGTAATTGAATTTGCTGAAAAAAATAATGTGACTGTCTTTATTACCGCTGATCACGGAAACGCTGAAATTACTGAAGATGAAAACAGGAATCCTGCAACCAAACACACTAGTAGTCCAGTTATGCTGATTTCCACTGATAAATCACTTAAGCTTAAAGATGGTAAATTAGCAAATATTACTCCAACTATTTTAGATTACCTTGGGATTGAAAAAGCCCCACAAATGGACGAAGAATCACTTCTTAAAAAATGTAATTGCTCATAAAATGAGCATTTTTTATTCTGTTATAATTTTAAATAAATATGGGTACTATTATTTTTTATTCAATTATTGCTAATTTATCAACCTTTTTAATTGGCTATTTGTGGGGTTCGCTCAATAGTTCAATTATATTAAGCAAACGATATAAAAAAGATGACGTACGTAATCATTATTCAAAAAATGCAGGAGCAACCAACTCGCTCCGAGCCTATGGTAAAAAATTTGCTTTAATTGTTTTAATCATTGATATTTTTAAAACAATTTTTGCGATTTATTTTGCTTACTTTATTTCATTTGCTTGGTCCAATACTTATCCAACCATTGTTTTCTTTCCGGTCCTAGCTGGAGTAGGTAATATTTTTGGCCACGTTTTTCCGGTCTTTTTTCAATTTAAGGGCGGTAAAGCAGTTGCTTCATCGGTTGGGTTGCTTATTTCAATCAATATCACCCTCTTTTTTATTGCTGCATTAATTTTCTTTTCGCTATTATATTGAAAAAAAATGGTTTCACTGGCAAGCATTAGCACAGCAATTATCATGATTGCATTGCTCTATATTCCTTGAATTAGTAATGGAGCATTAGCTTTTACAAGAGGACAAAGTAATCCTTATTGATGAATAAACTCAATTATTGAAACAATCCCACTTATATTATTGATTATAATGCACCACACTAATATTAAAAGATTGCTTAAAGGAACTGAATCTAAAATTAAATAATCAAATTAGTTCTACTCTTGAAAATTTCATCCAAATTAATGTTTATTTAATTTTAAAATGACTTTACTTATTTTGTGTAAAGAACCCTAAGTTAGATTATTTAAATCTAACTTAGGGTTCTTTGTTTTATTACGTATTTATTTGACTATTTATTTAGATATAATTTCTTGTTTAGTAATAAAAAGTCGTTTGTTTCCTTAAAGTTTAATTTATCTTTAATTTCTACTTGAGTACCCTTTGGAACTAGAAGAACCTGATAATAAATTTTGGGTTTTTTATCTAAAGAACAGCATGCTCTTTCGTACTCATCAAGTGGTAAATTAAAATTAATTTCTCTTTCATTAATAAAACCTAAATTTATTTTTGACGAACCATAATTTGATAGTTTTATCAATTTGTCTGGTTGAAAAATTAATGGGGATATGTTGAATTCTTGAATATTTCGCTTTATTATAATGTCAGAATGCTTGAGTACATTATCTAATTTTTGTCCATTTAAATAATTTGTCTCAAAATCACTAATTATTGTTTCATTGGTTAAAGTCGCTCCTACTTTTTGAGCTACTTTTTGCATTGGTAAAGTAATAAACTCATTAAAATGATTGGGGTCTTTTATAATCTTTAATTCAGAATCTAAAGACGAGTCTTTTACAGATTCTTCAGTTAAATTATTTAAAATTAAATTTTGTTTATATATAATTCCTTGTTTCTTTTGAATCTTATTTATTATACTCAAAACATTTCAACCATAGTATCAGTCATAAAACTGCTCTGCTTTTAAATTATATTCACGGTATAAATCACTTAATAATTGATCGTTTTCTGATTTGGTTGTCATTTTAATTTTAAATTTTTTATCTTTAGGGAGTAAAATAACATTAAAAATATGCTTTGGGGGTCTATAATCTAAATCAACATAATATTTTTCATTGTATTTATTTAATCATGGCCTGATTGATAAAATATTTGTATGATTCTCTTTTTCTTCTTTAAGAAAGTAATGTAAACCGATAGGGGAGCGATCATCAATTGTTTCAAGCATTAAAATATTATTGTTTTTTAAAACATCCTCAAGGCGTTGACCATTTAAAAAATCATCTTCAAAGATTTTTGTAATCTGATTATCAGATAGAATTTGAGTAAATTTAAGATCTTGATATAACGAATGAATTTGCTTAATAATATGATTTGAAAAATCTTCACTTGAACGTATTAACAGGTTTTGATTTTTTAGAAAAATGTACCAATGATATTTTTTTCTAATCTCGTCATTTTCTGTTGGATCGGAAGCTTTTTCATTCATACTTGAAATAAATTGGTCAAAAATAATGCTGTTATTGATTTTGATTCCCTGATCTTGTTGTTTCATTCTGATTAAATTAATAAAATAAGGGGTTTTAAGGGGTGAGCTTTCTAAGTAATCTTTATTTTTCTTTGGAAAGATACTAATTGAACAAGATGTAGTAATCATTGATAATGCCGGTACACCAATTAAAACAATTTTTAATAATTTGTTAGTTAATGACATACGTAAATGCTCCTTTATCAGGTGCTGAATTATTAAATAAAGCAGATTTGTATTTTTTTACAATAAGTCTATATGAACCACTTTCAGTAACTTTATATTCTAATAATTCATCATTAGATTCTCCTGAGATAGAGCTTTCTACAGTTTCTCAACCTTCGCCATCTTCATATTTTTGTAGCAATAAATCATAATCAGAAAATTTAGAGTTTTGTCTTTTTAAAACTTCTTCTTGTTTCAATCAATCAATATCACGATGTGTTTTGGTTAAACTCTTAACTTCTCTTTTTAATCTATCAGCTTCAACTATATTAGCAACCATACCACCAATAGGCCCTAAAAATCATCATCAATTTACATTAGCATTATAAGTTGGTTCATCCTTTTTATCAAGTAATCCAGCATTAAATAATCAAGAAAGTGAAGCTTTTATTGTTTTTCCTGAATAAACATAAAAACTTTTTGACTCACCAACTATATCACGTTTGTCATTAAAATACACACTAAAATGTTTTAAATTATCAGTCGCCTCTTTCATTTTTTCAAAGTCAGGAATACCTGAACCATATTTATCACTAAAACCATTTGATTTTTTTGTTTGCTCAGTGTCATTGGTTGAAACTGCAGAAGCACTTAAAATACTTTTAATTGAAGCAAGTCTGTAATCGTCATTATCTAAATATGGTCTAATTCTTAATAATGTTGATATAAGACCAGTAATAACGGGAGCTGCTAAACTTGTACCTTCTTTAATTTTGCTAAAACCTTTGAATCAATAAGCCCCAGGAGCAACTACAAAAGGCTTAGCTAAACCAACTACAGATTTATCTTTATCAAGTTTATAATTTGAATAGTCAGCTATTTTGTTATCACGCACATCATTTCTATATATCTTATTAAGAGCGCCAACAACAATAGAATTATATGATAATGCTCAACTATTTATTCAACCACGTTCTTTGCCATTATAATATTCACCGTTTTCATTTCCTGAGGCAAAAACATTAACAACACCATATTTTCTTGAAAGATAGTCAACTATATAACTTTTTTCATCGTAAAATCTGTGTTCTCAATCATATTCTAGTCCGTATCCATAACTATGATTAATAATTTTTACATGATTATCTCTCACAAGCTCTTCGAATCTTTGCTGTCATACACCATCTTTTTCTCATTGAGAAAAATAAAGTTTTGACTGAGTATCAATACCTTCATCACCACTTGCAACAGAAGAAACTATAATGGAATGATCATCTGTTGCTGAATTTCTGTCTAAAATTTTAATATCATTATTATCAAAATTGTTAGTAGTTATAGATGGTATAAAGCCACCATCAAATTCTAAAACACCTACTGAATGTGAATTTCCAATTGTTAATTTTAAATCACGATCTCTTTGTTCAGTAAAATTAACTGTTCTAAAAACATCATTTTTATTTAAGATGTCATATTTAGTTAAATCTCTATCAGAATTATAAGAAAAATTATCATGATATGAATTTGAATAACTGGATTGTTTTATCTCATGCGAAAAATTATTTTTGTATAAAATAAATTTGTAAATATTTTCATTTTCTTGCAATTTTTTTACAAATTTTTCTCTATCACTTTCATTGTCAAAGTAAAATCAGACAATTGGTGTTTCTTTACTTACTATAAAATCTTTAAATTTTATTTTCTGTGTTTTAATTACATTAACAAAATTTAAGTTTTGTTTTTCCAAATATTCTGAATTTGATAACTCATCTAAACTATCATATTTATGGTTTAGTAATAACTTTAGTTCAAAGTCATTATTAATCTTTTGAACACTTGAATTTGTCGATTGCTGTTGAAAAAACGGATCTCTAACTTCAAATTTTGCATTTTCAAGTCCGTCATATCATTCTTTTTTAATGCTAGTTTTATTTGCATAAATTATTGATACTGAAGCAATAGCTCCTAAAGTAAAAATAGCTGATAGATTGATTAGTCTTTTATATTTTCTTTTCATATTTATCCTTTGAGTTTTTCATTTATTAAAAGAACAGATATAAAGATAATTTTAAAATAGTAAAAAGAACTAATTTATACGCTTTTACTATTTAATAGTAAAAGTTAATCTTAAAGCTATTTTTATTATATATAAAATTTTAACTATTCAAGATTTTTGCAATAAATTCCCATATTTTAGTTAAAAATATTTAAAAAAGAATTGTCAGAAATTTTGAAAACTATTTATATCAATTAAATGTGAATAAACGATTTTTCAATTGTTATCAGTTATAAGTTTCGAATCATTAAAATAAAATCTTCATATAATTTTTAACTTTTAATAGTTAATTTGTTTTTCATAGAAATTTTTAATGAATTGATTCAAATTTGAGGGCTGAATTAGTACTTTCATTTAGAAAAAAAATGCTTCCAAATCTTGGAAGCATGTTTAGTTTTGAGTTTTTGATTTTAATTTTATTAAATTAGTTATTTGTTTAGTAATAAAAAATCATTTGTTTCTTTAAAGTTTAATTTATCTTTAATTTCTACTTGAGTACCCTTTGGAACTATAAGAACCTGATAATAAATTTTGGGTGTTTTATCACGGTTGCGATTTTTTATCTCTAATTTATCTATAAAATTAAATTCTAACTCTCTATTATTTATAAAAGTTAAATTTATTTTTAATGAGCTAGAGCTTGGCAATTTAACTAATCGATCTGGATTATTTAATGATAAAATATTCCCTTTTTGGATTGTTCTTTGTACTATAAAATCAGAATTTTTAAGTACATCATTTAATTTTTTACCACTTAAATAATTTATCTCAAAATCATTGATGATTGCTTCATTAGTTAAAGTGCTGTTTAATTTTTGAGCAACTTTTTGAATTGGCTCAATAATAAATTCATTAAAATGATTGGGGTCTTTTATAATCTTTAATCCAGAATCTAAAGACAAGTCTTTTATAGATTCATCGTTTAAATTATTTAAAAGTAAATTTTGTTTATATATAATTCCTTGTTTGTTTTGTATCTTGCTTATCGCACCCAAAACATATCCACCATGGTATCAGTCATAAAACTGCTCTGCTTTTAAATTATATTCACGGTATAAATCACTTAATAATTGATTGTTTTCTGATTCAGTTGTCCTTTTAAGTCTGAATTCTTTATCTTTAGGGAATAAAATAACATTAAAAACGCTTCTATAAGGTTTAATGACAGCATTTTTCTCATAATCACCTTTTTGCTTAATTTCAAATGGATCGATTAATAAAATATTTATCTGATTTCTTCTTTCTTCTTTGAGAGCATATTTCAAACCAATAGGAGAGCGATCATCTCCTGATTGCAAAATTAAAATATTATTGTTTTTTAAAACGTTCTCAATACTTTGGCTATTTAAAAAATCAGCTTCAAATATTTTTGTAATTTGTGTATCGGAAAGAGTTTTGTCAAGTTTAAGCTCTTGATATAAAGAATTGATCTTGTTAATAATATGATTTGAAAAATCTTGTTTTGAACTTATTAATAGTTTATTATCTTTTAAAAAGTTGTAATTACGATATTTCCTTCTGTTCTCTGGTGTATCTAAATTAGAATATTTATCATGCAAACTTTCAACAAATTGATCAAAGATAATGCTATTATTAGTTTTGATTCCTTGATCTTGTTGTTTCATTCTGATCAAATTAATAAAATAAGGTGTTTTAAGGTATACGCTTTCTAAATAATCTTTATTTGACGAAAAACTAAATGCACAAGATGTAGTAATCATTGAGAATACTGGTACCCCAATTAAAACGGTTTTTAATAATTTACTCATTAATGACATATGTAAACGCTCCTCTATCAGGTGCTGAATTATTAAATAAAGCAGATTTGTATTTTTTTACAATAAGTCTATATGAATCGCTTTCAGTAACTTTATATTCTAATAATTCATCATTAGACTTTTACTGAACTAGAACTTTTGACAGTTTTTCAACCTCCACCATCTTCATATTTTTGTAACAATAAATCATAATCAGAAAATCTAGAATTTTGTCTTTTTAAAACTTCTTCTTGTTTCAATCAATCAATATCACGATGTGTTTTGGTTAAACTCTTAACTTCTCTTTTAATCTATCAGCTTCAACTATATTAGCAACCATACCACCAATAGGCCCTAAAAATCATCATCAATTTACATTAGCATTATAAGTTGGTTCATCCTTTTTATCAAGTAATCCAGCATTAAACAATCAAGAAAGCGAAGCTTTTATTGTTTTCCCTGAATAAACATAAAAACTTTTTGACTCACCAACTATATCACGTTTATCGTTAAAATTGACACTAAAATTTTTTAAATTATCAGTCGCCTCTTTCATTTTTTCAAAGTCAGGAATACCTGCACCATATTTATTACTAAAACCATTTGATTTTTTTGTTTGCTCAGTGTCATTGGTTGAAACTGCAGAAGCACTTAAAATACTTTTAATTGAAGCAAGTCTGTAATCATCATTATCTAAATATGGTCTAATTCTTAATAATGTTGATATAAGACCTGTTACAACAGGTGCTGCTAAACTTGTTCCATCTTGAATTTCTTTGAAACCTTTAAATCAATAAGCACCAGGAGCAACTATAAAAGGTTTGGCTAAATCTTCTACAGATTCGTCAAGTTTATAGTTTGAATAACCTGCTATTTTGTTATTGCGAACATCTTTATTATAATTTTCATTAAGGGCACCAACAACAATAGAATTATATGATAGTGCTTTTAAATTTATTCAACCATGTTCGATTTGGGTTTCGGGATCTACCCCATTATTTTTCTCATTTCCTGCCGCAAAAACATTAACAACACCATATTTTCTTGAAATATAGTCAACTATATAGGCTTTTTCTATATAAAATCTATTTTTTATATCGTTTGAAGCTCCATAACTATGATTAATAACTTTTATTTTTTTATTTTTTACAAGTTCTTCAAACCTTTCTTGTCATATACCTTCTTTGTTATTATTATATTGAGAAAAATAGAGTTTTGATTGGGTATCAATACCTTCGTCTCCACTTACAATAGAAGAAACCATAATTGAGTGATCATCTATTTGTGCATTATCGTTTAAAATATCAACTCCATTATAATCAAAATTATTGGTTTCTGATGGTAAAAAGGTATTGTAAAGTTCTAAAACACCTACTGAATATGAATTTAAATTTGTTGATTTTATGTCACGATCTCTTTGCTGAGTAAAATTAACTGTTCTAAAAACATCGTCCTTGTTCAAAATATCGTATTTAGTTAAATCATCATTGATTTTATAACTAAAATTATTATTGTATGAGTTATAATGACTCAATTGTTTTCCAGTGTCAGAATAATTATTTTTGTATAAGATAAATTTGTAAATATTTTCGTTTTCTTGCAATTTTTTTACAAATTTTTCTCTATCACTTTCATTGTTAAAGTAAAATCAGACAATTGGTGTTTCTTTACTCACTATAAAATCTTTAAATTTTATATTCTTTTCTTTAATTAGATTAATAAAATTTAGATTTTGTTTTTCTAAATATTCTGAATTTGATAAATCATTTAAATTATCATATTTATGGTTTAGTAATAACTTTAGTTCAAAGTCATTATTAATCTTTTGAACACTTGAATTTGTCGATTGCTGTTGAAAAAACGGATCTCTAACTTCAAATTTTGCATTTTCAAGTCCGTCATATCATTCTTTTTTAATGTTAGTTTTATTTGCATAAATTATTGATACTGAAGCAATAGCTCCTAAAGTAAAAATAGCTGATAGATTGATTAGTCTTTTATATTTTCTTTTCATATTTATCCTTTGAGTTTTTCATTTATTAAAAGAACAGATATAAAGATAATTTTAAAATAGTAAAAAGAACTAATTTATACGCTTTTACTATTTAATAGTAAAAGTTAATCTTAAAGCTATTTTTATTATATATAAAATTTTAACTATTCAAGATTTTTGCAATAAATTCCCATATTTTAGTTAAAAATATTTAAAAAGAATTGTCAGAAATTTTGAAAACTATTTATATCAATTAAATGTGAATAAACGATTTTTCAATTGTTATCAGTTATAAGTTTCGAATCATTAAAATAAAATCTTCATATAATTTTTAACTTTTAATAGTTAATTTGTTTTTCATAGAAATTTTTAATGAATTGATTCAAATTTGAGGGCTGAATTAGTACTTTCATTTAGAAAAAAATGCTTCCAAATCTTGGAAGCATGTTTAGTTTTGAGTTTTTGATTTTAATTTTATTAAATTAGTTATTTGTTTAGTAATAAAAAATCATTTGTTTCTTTAAAGTTTAATTTATCTTTAATTTCTACTTGATTACCCTTTGGAACTATAAGAACCTGATAATAAATTTTGGGTGTTTTATCACGGTTGCGATTTTTTATCTCTAATTTATCTATAAAATTAAATTCTAACTCTCTATTATTTATAAAAGTTAAATTTATTTTTAATGAGCTAGAGCTTGGCAATTTAACTAATCGATCTGGATTATTTAATGATAAAATATTCCCTTTTTGGATTGTTCTTTGTACTATAATATCAGAATTCTTGAGTACATTATCTAATTTTTTACCACTTAAATAATTTGTCTCAAAATCATTGATGATTGCTTCATTAGTTAAAGTGCTGTTTAGTTTTTGAGCGACTTTTTGAATTGGCTCAATAATAAATTCATTAAAATGATTGGGGTCTTTTATAATCTTTAATCCAGAATCTAAAGGCAAGTCTTTTATAGATTCATCGGTTAAATTATTTAAAAGTAAATTTTGTTTATATATAATTCCTTGTTTGTTTTGTATCTTGCTTATCGCACCCAAAACATATCCACCTATGGTATCAGTCATAAAACTGCTCTGCTTTTAAATTATATTCACGGTATAAATCACTTAATAATTGATTGTTTTCTGATTCAGTTGTCATTTTAATTTTAAATTCTTTATCTTTAGGGAGTAAAATAACATTAAAAACGCTTCTATAAGGTTTAATGTCAGTAGTTATAGAATAACTAGCTTTTTGCTTAATTTCTAATGGGCTGATTGATAAAATATTTATATGATTTTTCCTTTCTTCTTTGAGAGCGTATTCCAAACCAATAGAAGAGCGATCGTCAAATGATTGTAAAATTAGAATATTGTTGTTTTTCAAAACATTCTCAAGACTTTGACTCTTTAAAAAATCAGCTTCAAAGATTTTTTTAATTTGTGCATCAGAAAGAGTTTTATCAAGTTTAAGTTCTCGATATAATGAGTTGATCTTGTTAATAATATTATTTGAAAAATCTTCACCTGATTTTATTAATAATTCTTTATTTTCGAAAAATTCGTATCGAAAGTATTTCTTAAAGTTTTCGTGTTTTTCTCTTCTTTTTCTTCTTGGTTTCTAGAGAAAGCTTTTTCGTACAAACTTTCAACAAATTGATCAAAAATAATACTATTATTAATTTCGATTCCCTGATCTTGCTGTTTCATTCTGATTAAATTAATAAAATAAGGGGTTTTAAGGTGTAAACTTTCTAAATAATCTTTATTTTTCTTTGGAAAGATACTAATTGAACAAGATGTAGTAATCATTGATAATGCCGGTACACCAATTAAAACAATTTTTAATAATTTGTTAGTTAATGACATACGTAAATGCTCCTTTATCAGGTGCTGAATTATTAAATAAAGCAGATTTGTATTTTTTACAATAAGTCTATATGAACCACTTTCAGTAACTTTATATTCTAATAATTCATCATTAGATTCTCCTGAGATAGAGCTTTCTACAGTTTCTCAACCTTCGCCATCTTCATATTTTTGTAGCAATAAATCATAATCAGAAAATTTAGAGTTTTGTCTTTTTAAAACTTCTTCTTGTTTCAATCAATCAATATCACGATGTGTTTTGGTTAAACTCTTAACTTCTCTTTTAATCTATCAGCTTCAACTATATTAGCAACCATACCACCAATAGGCCCTAAAAATCATCATCAATTTACATTAGCATTATAAGTTGGTTCATCCTTTTTATCAAGTAATCCAGCATTAAACAATCAAGAAAGCGAAGCTTTTATTGTTTTCCTGAATAAACATAAAAACTTTTGACTCACCAACTATATCACGTTTATCGTTAAAATTGACACTAAAATTTTTTAAATTATTAGTCGCCTCTTTCATTTTTTCAAAGTCAGGAATACCTGCACCATATTTATTACTAAAACCATTTGATTTTTTTGTTTGCTCAGTGTCATTGGTTGAAACTGCAGAAGCACTTAAAATACTTTTAATTGAAGCAAGTCTGTAATCATCATTATCTAAATATGGTCTAATTCTTAATAATGTTGATATAAGACCTGTTACAACAGGTGCTGCTAAACTTGTTCCATCTTGAATTTCTTTGAAACCTTTAAATCAATAAGCACCAGGAGCAACTATAAAAGGTTTGGCTAAATCTTCTACAGATTCGTCAAGTTTATAGTTTGAATAACCTGCTATTTTGTTATTGCGAACATCTTTATTATAATTTTCATTAAGGGCACCAACAACAATAGAATTATATGATAGTGCTTTTAAATTTATTCAACCATGTTCGATTTGGGTTTCGGGATCTACCCCATTATTTTTCTCATTTCCTGCCGCAAAAACATTAACAACACCATATTTTCTTGAAATATAGTCAACTATATAGGCTTTTTCTATATAAAATCTATTTTTTATATCGTTTGAAGCTCCATAACTATGATTAATAACTTTCCACGCAATCATTTAATTGGTATTTCTACTGCAATTTCAAGAATTTTAACAAATACTTTTAAAGGAATAAACGTCAAAGTTTTAATTTAAGTTAGTTTTTTATTATCTAACTTTAGGGATATATACCGTAAATTTATTTAAAATTTAAAAATCCCCTGAAATGTCAAACTTCCCTTTTATTTTTTATTTTTTACAAGTTCTTCAAACCTTTCTTGTCATATACCTTCTTTGTTATTATTATATTGAGAAAAATAGAGTTTTGATTGGGTATCAATACCTTCGTCTCCACTTACAATAGAAGAAACCATAATTGAGTGATCATCTATTTGTGCATTATCGTTTAAAATATCAACTCCATTATAATTAAAATTATTGGTTTCTGATGGTAAAAAGGTATTGTCAAGTTCTAAAACACCTACTGAATATGAATTTAAATTTGTTGATTTTATGTCACGATCTCTTTGCTGAGTAAAATTAACTGTTCTAAAAACATCGTCCTTGTTCAAAATATCGTATTTAGTTAAATCATCATTGATTTTATAACTAAAATTATTATTGTATGAGTTATAATGACTCAATTGTTTTCCAGTGTCAGAATAATTATTTTTGTATAAGATAAATTTGTAAATATTTTCGTTTTCTTGCAATTTTTTTACAAATTTTTCTCTATCACTTTCATTGTTAAAGTAAAATCAGACAATTGGTGTTTCTTTACTCACTATAAAATCTTTAAATTTTATATTCTTTTCTTTAATTAGATTAATAAAATTTAGATTTTGTTTTTCTAAATATTCTGAATTTGATAAATCATTTAAATTATCATATTTATGGTTTAACAATAGCTTTAATTCAAAGTCATTATTAACATTTTGAATACCTGAATTTGTCGATTGATTTTGAGAAAAGGCATATCTAACTTCAAATTTTGCATTTTTAATTCCATCATACCATTCTTTTTTAATGCTAGTTTTATTTGCATAAATTATTGATACTGAAGCAATGGCTCCTAAAGTTAAAATAGCTGATGCATTGATTAGTCGTTTATATTTTATTTTCATTTTTATCCTTTTATTTTTACGATTAAATAAAAAAAGCATATAAAGATAATTTTAAGAACCTTAAATAGCTTAATTTTAAACGCTTTTACTAAATGATGATAAAATGCTTGATCTTAATGTTATTTTTATTATATTATAAAGTATTATCTATTTAAAAAGTTCGCAATAAGTTTCCATATTTTGATCAAAAATAGCAAAAAATCAAACCAATAGTTGGTTTGATTTTTACTTAAAATTATAAGTCAATATTTTTGACATATTTAGCATTGGTTTCGATAAATCTTCTTCTTGGCTCAACTAATTCACCCATTAAAGTAGTGAATGCTTTATCGGCTTTGAGTGCATCTTTAATTTGCACTTGGAGCATTTTTCGATTCTCTGGATTCATAGTGGTTTCTCAAAGTTGAGCTGGATCCATTTCTCCAAGTCCTTTATAACGTTGAATGTTGATTTTTTGTGTTGGATTTAATTTGCTCATAATTTGGTCTTTTTGAGCATCATTGTAAGCATATTCAACAATTTTATTTTGTTGCACTTTATAAAGAGGGGGTTGAGCAATGTATACAAATCCATATTCAATTAATTCACGGAAATAACGGTAGAAAAAGGTTAAAAGTAAGGTACGAATGTGTGATCCATCAACATCAGCATCAGTCATGATAATAATTTTATGGTATCTGAGTTTATTAATATTAAATGTATCACCGAGCCCAGTTCCTAGAGCAGTAATGAGCGACATAATCTCTTCATTTTCAAAAACTCTTTCTTGACGAGCTTTTTCAACATTAATTACTTTACCTCTAAGTGGTAAAATTGCTTGAATAGTTCGATCACGACCCATTTTAGCACTACCCCCAGCTGAGTTCCCCTCGACAATATAAAGTTCACTAATTTCAGCGTTTTTACTTGAACAATCGCTTAATTTTCCTGGTAAGCCTCCATTATCAAAAGCACTTTTTCTACGTGCACTATCACGGGCAGCATTTGAAGCTAATCTTCCTTTACGAGCTAAAATAGCATTATCAATAATTTTCTTTGCTAAATCAGGGTTTTCAATCAGTAATCTTTCAAAAACTTGAGAAAAAATTCTATTAACAGCTTGACGAGCGTCCTTAGAACCTAACTTACCTTTGGTTTGTCCTTCAAATTGTGGATCAGGGTGTTTAATTGAAATAATTGCTGTTAATCCTTCAATTAAATCTTCACGAGCAAATTTTTCAGCATCAGTTTTAACATAACCTTTTTCAATTGCATAATTATTGACAATTCTAATTAAAGAATCGTAAAACCCTAAAACATGGGTCCCGCCTTCGTGGGTTGAAATATTGTTAGTATATGAAATGATATTGCTTCTGTAAAAATTGTGCAAATATTGACAAGCAACTTCAACTCCAATATTTACTGGATTGCTATTGTTATCTGAATTAACTAAAAAATCCCCTGAAGCATAAATAATTTCATTATTAATTGGGGTTTGTCCTTCATTTAGTTCTTTAACATAATCGATAATTCCATTATCATATTGAAATTCTTGATACGAATTGTCTCGATGATCAGTAACCGAGACAAAAAGTCCTTTATTTAAGTGAGCAATTTGTTTAGCATGGTCAATAATTAATTCTTTATCAAAAGGCACTTTTTCCATGACTGAATAATCTGGATGAAATTCAATTTTAGTTCCAGTAATTCCTTGTGGAACCTCATCAATAACATGAGTGTGTTGAACAGTGTTTCCACCATTAGCAAATTCAGCATAGTAAAGTTTGCCGTCTCTTTTAACTCAGGCTTTCATTGAATCGCTCAAGGCATTAACTACACTGGCACCAACTCCGTGCAATCCTCCTGACACTTTATATGCATTTGACTCAAACTTCCCACCAGCATTTAATTTAGTTAAAACCACTTCTAAAGCACTAATGTTAAAACGTTCGTGAATACCAACTGGAATTCCCCGACCATTGTCTTCAACAATAATGTGCTCATCGTTAGTAATAGTAATTTCAATTCGAGTTGCGAATCCGGCCATACACTCATCAACTGAGTTATCAACAATCTCTCAAATCATGTGGTGAAGTCCGGTTTTTGATGTAGTTCCAATATACATTCCAGGACGTTTTCTAACGTGTTCTAAACCTTCCAAAAACTTAATATTACTTGCATCATAATTGTGTTTTTTTGCTTCCATTTTGCTCCTTATAATAATTATTTAAATTATACCAAAATGAACAAAATAAGGAGCTGTGTTTACATAAAAATATATCTGTTTAAGTTTAAATTGTGTAAAAATTTCTAATAATCTTTATTCTCTAAGTAATTAATTAAATTGACCATTTTTTCTAATTTGCCTTCTAATTTCAAAATATATTTTTCCATATATTCTCAATCTGGAGTGTTTTTATCATTAACGGGTAATTTTATTTTTTCTTTACTTAACGCTTCAGCATTTAGTCCATCATTATATGAGTATCACCTTGCAAGAGTTTGCAAACAAGAAATTAAAAATAAACACGCTTTTTCACTTAATTCTCTTGTATCAATTAAAAACATATTATTTCCTGTTATGAAAGGTTCTTTTTGATAAAAAAAGGTTGTATTTTCTGCACCAAAAGATATCACTCCTTCAGGATTTAGCTTCATATTATTTGTTTTTTCAACTCTAAATTTAATTCCGTTATTAAATTTTTTTCTAGTTATATATGGAATTCCTTTTTCTACTTCTATGACTTCACCAATTGTTCATGTTTTTTCTATTCTGTGGATTTTAAATAATTCTCCTACACAAAATTCTTTTCATTGATTAGTATTTATCTTTTTCATTTTCAAAACCTAATTTTAAAGTTAGTTTATCACTTTGTAAATCCGAGTTATATAAAACTTCTTTTAATAACTTATCATTAAATTCTTTTATATCCACTTCTTGCTCGTATGTTATGTAATCAATAATTGTCTTTTTAAAATTGTCTTCATATATTTCAAATTCGGGTCTTTCAAGTTGATAAGAAAGTTTCATTTCATTTGGTTCAAGTCATTGATGAGTATTATATTCTGTATCTTCTTTTGTTCTAGCCACATTTAATCAATACTTTTTAATATTATTTCATTTGTTTTTTATATCATGTCTTCCTTGGTTTTTAACTCTTTCTAATCCATCATCTTTTATATAAAAAGAAAAAATCTTTTTATCACCTTGAGCTATACCTGTTTTAAAGACAAAGATACTAGTTGTAATACCTGCATCAAAGAGATTTACAGGAAGCTTAATTATCATTTCTAGTGTATGTTCTTTGAGTAAACCATACATTTTTTCTTTTTCTAGCTTCTTATCAGGTAAGATAAAAGCACACATAGTTCCTAAAGGAACATTATTTAAAACGTTTTGTACGATTTTTTTGCAGCCATATTTTCTCTCAAATGGCGGATTCATTAAGACTTTAGTGATTTTTTTACTTTTTATCCACTCACAAGCTTCTTCTGTTCTTGTATCTAGATTTTCTAAATTAGTTTTCCCGTCTTTATGTATAAGCATGTTGGCACAAGCTAAAGCAAAAATTTCTCTATCTAATTCTATTCCAAATAATTTCTTAGATTTTATTTCTTCTGCTTCTTTTGTTTGTATCCCTCCGACTTCTCGAATCATATTAGACATAGATTTAACAAGAAATGCTCCACTACCGCAAGTTGCATCTAGAACTTTATCTTTTCAACTAACTTCTATTAAATCGTACATAAACGATGTAATGTGTTCAGGAGTGAAAATCTGACCATTTTCGCTTTTGTTTTTGTATCTATTGAATTCGTTGAAGAAAATTCCCATTACATCTTCTCCGTTTCAATTGTCAGAATTAATCGAAGAAGATATTTCAACAATACAATCTATAAATAAATCTATAAACTCTTGAGTTTCCACAATGTTTATCTTAATTTGATTATACACTTCTAACAAAACATCAATTTTGATGTTTTGTTTTTTGTGTTTTTCTAGCGATTTATTAAGAGTGTCATAAATTTTATTTCTAAATGGACCAAATCCATTATTTTTTATATCTTCTAATCTGCCACCGAATCTCTCAGCTACTAATGCTGCAGCAGTAAAAATCATTCTATAGTATAAATTTTTAATACCAAACTGAAAATGTAATAGATTATTAATTTTTCGTGTAATTGAATATATTTTATTTTTGTCAATGCGATCTTCTTTGAATAAATTTAAATAATATTTTTTATTTTGTAAAGTGTTTACACATCCTATCAGTTCTTTATTTTTATACACAAGAATTTCTTTGCCGTTATACAAGATGCCTATTGTTTTTTTGTATTTTGTTGAAATAATATCAATATTTGCGAAGAGTTGTTTTTTATGACTTTCTTTATTTATATTACTATTTTCTGATTTTATCTCAAGTACTATAGCAACATTATTTGTGTTGTTTGGTAAATATCATCCATCAGGTTTTTTATCAATTGATTTAAAACCCAATTGATTAAAAGTTGTTAATTAACCTGTGCCCTATTGCACATTTTCTTCATTATCATCAAACCCTAAAATTAATTTAGCTTGATCACTAATTTGATCTTCTGTTCTAAAGCTCATTTTTATTTTACTTCCTGATAATTTTGCTGTTTTTCGAGATGATTTTTTATCACTAATCAATTAATAAAAACAGTATATATTGTATTAAAGGAATTATAGTTTTTTATATCCACATTTTAACTAAGAATAAATAAAAATAAAGCTTTTTAAGAAATTTAAAAAGCTTTATTTACTGTTTTTTGTCTGTTTATCATTTAATTTTTTGAGAATAAAACGATATTTTTCTTGATGAAAGCGAATATAAAAAACTAGACATTATTAAACATAAAAGACCAATTGATAAAAGCTCAAAAATTGCTTGAATTCAAATTAATCCAATTCATATTTCAAACGATCCTATGCTTTCAAGTCCAAAAATTAATTTGTGTAAAAATAATCCAAATGTAACAAACACTGTATTTGCTAAAGCACTTAAAGCACCAACTAAAAAATAACAAGTTAATTTAATCACTCATAAATTCTTTTTCCTTTTCTTGCTTGCATAATCAATCATTTTCCGGGCTTGATAACACAATCAATACACAATAAATCCAAGCACAAAGCGAGGCAAAATCGATATTAATGGATAAATAAACAAAATCGAACCAAAAGTCATGGCTCCGAAAAATGAACAAAAACCTAAAAACAAACCGCCAAAAATAGCTCCTTTAAAACCTAAATGAATTCCCATTAGAATTAATAAAATTGTATTTAAATTAATGCTCACTGGCCCTAGTGGAATAAGCCCAGTGCGTGTAAATGTTAATAAAACGAATAAGCAAAGTCAAATAGCTAAGTAAACTACAAACGAAATCGAATTGAAAACTCTTGTTTTATCAAGAAAGTTCTTGAATTTGTGGTTCTTCGTTTTATTAAATATTTGCAATATGGACATATTGTTTATAATTATAATGCATTTATGAAAGTCTTATTACTAATTACAGGGAGCATTGCTGCGATTAAATCTCCACAACTTATTGAGCTTTTAAGAAAACAAAAGCACAAGGTTCAATATGCCCTTTCGCCTTCTGCACGTAATTTTGTTCCTCAATTTATGCTAGAAAATTGCTTAGCAAATAATTGGTATCAAAAGAATAATTCTGTTCATGTAGATATTGTGAAATGAGCTGATAGAATAATTGTTTATCCAGCTACTTTTAATACTATTGGAAAAGTTGCTAGTGGGATAGCTGATAGTTTTATTACCACTGTTTTAAGTCTTGTAAGTTTTAATAAATTAATTTTTGCTCCGGCTATGAATACTAAAATGTATCAAAATGACTTTTTACAAGCTAATTTAGCAAAACTTAAACAACTCGGGGCAACATTTATCGGTCCAAATTATGGAAAACTTAAAGATGGAGACACAGGTATTGGTCGAGCAATCGAACCAGAACAGTTAATTGATTTTCTTGAAAATAGACCTAAAAAGAAGGTTTTATTAACTTTTGGATATACTAGAGTTAATCTTGATCCAGTTCGAGTTGTTTGCGTTCCTTCAAGCGGAAAAAGTGGATTAGCTTTAATCCAAATTCTAGCTCAAAAATACGATTTGACCGTTATTAGTGGGAATTTGGAACATTTAAACAATCAAATTCCTGCTCATGTACAAATCATTAACATTCAAACTCTACAAGAATACTACACTGCTGTTGATGAATATATTCAGCAAAATGATTGTTTTATCTCCCTTTGTGCTGTAAGTGATTTAATTTTTAAAACTCGTGAACAAAAAATTAAAAAGAATGAGCAAATTTATTTTGAATACACCATTGGGAAAGATGTATTAAAAGATATTGCTCTTAAATATCCAGAAAAAATTAAGATTGGTTATGCTCTAGAATCGGAAAATATCTTAGAAAACGGAAAGAAAAAACTCATTTCCAAAAACTTGGATGCTATTATTATTAACAATGCTCAAACTTTAGCAAGCGATCAGAGTAGTGGATATATTATTCTTAAAAATGGACACACAAGTGAATTTCTTCATTTAGACAAGTATGATTTAGCTATAAAAATTGATCAATTATTGGGACAATTATGAAAAAAATAGTTATTTTTGATATTGGTAATACTAATATCAAAATGAATCTTTTTAATACACAAACTAATCAAGCACTTCAACCAGAAATAATTATCGGATCTTCACAATATTTAATTAAAAAGAACCAAAGTAAGCTTATAAATTCACTTAAAAAACAGCTTAAAAATTTACAAGAACCAAAGTCAAAAATTTATATTGGAAGTGCTTCAATTATATTTGCTCAGAGTCTAAAAAATATTTTAAATAATACTTTTAATCTCCAAAACATTAAAATCATTGATCATAGTTATGATTTGAATGTGCAAACCCTTACAAGGAAAGAAAAAGTTGGATTAGATATCCTCTCATGTGCTGGGTATGCTAATACATTTACTAAAAATAGTTTTGTGTTTATGTTTGGAAGTGCTTCAGTGGCTATTGAAATCCTTAACAAAACTATCACTGGTGTTTCGATTGCTCCTGGTATTGGTTTTTCCTTTCACAAATTACAGCAACATTTGAAAAAATCTGCATCTGGAAATGCAACTTGAAATTATCCAATTGCCTTTAATTTACAAATGGGTCTAAATACTTTAAACTCGGTGAACAGTGGAACATATCGAACTTTTTTAGGGTATATTATCGCACACTTATTTTTAAATCAAAATGTTGAAAATAAACTTATAAACAATATTTTTATTACTGGGGGAGATATTAATCTTATCCAAAATTTGCAAGAGCAAATCAATCGATTATTTCCACATCTCAAAATTCATGTTTGTCAAGCAATGGTTGCTCTAGGATACTTAAATGCAATTAATAAAAAGTAAATTCCTTCTGGAATTTACTTTTTCTCTTTGTGATTTGTGTGTTTGTTGCATTTTGAGCAGTGTTTTGATAATTCTACTCTTTCGGGATGATTTTTTTTGTTTTTCTTTGAAATGTAATTTTCCATTTTACACTCAGTACATGCTAATGTGTAAACTTCTCTGGCCATATTACTCCTTAAAATAAATATAGAAACTGATTTTAATTTTAATTTTTTAAAAATAAAATCGTGTACTTTTTATTATATTAAAAAAATTAGATTGAGTATAAAAATTATTTTTTAATTTAAGACAACTCTTAAATATTAAATCTATCCTACTTCTTTATTTGAGTATAAATTTTTGTGGAGTAATAAAAAGTCATTTGTTTCTTTAAAGTTTAATTTATCTTTAATCTCTACTTGAGCCCCTTTTGGAACTGTTAGAACCTGATAAAAAACCATTGATTTTTTATCAGGTGATTGAGATTTGCCTGTTAAATTAAAATTAAATTCTCTTTCATTAATAAAAGCTAATTGTATTTTTGATGAATTAGAACTAGCTAATTTAACCAATTGATCGGGGTCGTTTAATGACAACATGCTTGGTTTTTCAATTGCTCGTTGCACGAGAATATCAGAACCTTTTAGTACGTTTTCTAATTTTTGACCATTTAAATAATTTTTTTCAAAATTATCAATTACTTGTTCTTTAGTTAAAGAGGTTTTAAGTTTTTGAGCAACTTGTTGAATTGTACTAGTAATGAATTCATTAAAATCATTAGTGGTTTTTATAGTATATACCTTAGAATTTAAGGGTAAATCACTTAAAGATTCATCAGTTAAATTATTTAAAAGTAAATTTTCCTTATACAAAATTCCTTGTTCGTTTTGTATTTTATTTATTGCTTGCGAGATATCTGGCCCAAAATATCAATCATAAAATTGGTCTGCTTTGTAACCATATTTATAATATAAATCACTTAATAATTGATTGTTTTCTGATTTAGTTGTATATTTAATTTTGAAGTCTTGATTTTTTGAAAGTAAAATAACACTAAAAACAGGTTTTTCAGATCTAAGATCAGTTGATTGGAGATAACCACCAGTTTGCTTAATTATCCATGGGTTGATTCGTAAAATATTTATATGATTTTGTTTTTGTTCTTTAAGAGAATAGCTCAAACCAATAGGGGAGCGATCATCATTTGATTGCAAAATTAAAATATTACTGTTTTTTAAGATATTTTCAATACTTTGTCCGTTTAAAAAATCAGATTCAAAGATTTTTTTAATTTGTTCATCAGAAAGAGTTTTAGGAAGTTTAAGATCTTCATATAATGAATTAATTTTATTAATAATATGACTTGAAAAATCTTCAACTGACTTTATTAATTGTTTGTTATCTTTTAAAAAATCGTATCTGATGTATTTTCTATAGTTTTCTGTTCTTTTCTCTTGGTCTTTTCGGTCTCAAGATAAAGCTTTTTCATATAAGCTTTCAACAAATTGATCAAAGATAATACTATTATTAGTTTTTATTCCTTGATCTTGTTGTTCCATTCTAATTAAATCGATAAAATAAGGTGTTTTGTATCTCATACTTTCTAAGTAGCTTTTACTTGGAAAAATACTAATTGAACAAGATGTAGTGATTAATGTTAACAATGGTGCAGTAATTGAAAATGTAGATATTAATCTTTTTGCTTTTCTTTTCATTTTTCTCCTTTTAAATCTATTTAATAGTCCCTTAAAAACTTAAAAGAAAATTCATATCTCTTTAAGTATATTAAGTTATACAATTTACAAAAAAAAAAAAAAAAAAAAAGCAAACTGAAAAATGCAATAAATTGAGAAAAACAGCTTGCACACATGTTTATGTTAAGGTATGTAAATTCACTTAATTCAGGCTTTGTTTATTATTTTTTATTATTATTGCAACAAATTATTAAAGATTATAAAGAAAAGGACAGGATGTTAATTTTCCTGTTCTTTTGTATTTTAAATGCTTTTATTTTTTCATTAAATCTGAAAACATACTGAACTCATCACTATATTCTTGAACGTTTGTTTTGATGAAATTATCATAAAACTTTTTTTCGATTAATTTGTCTTTGTAAAGAATGTCAACATAATATCCGAGAATTTGTGGGTTAAAGAAATATTTATAATTGGCATATAATTCAAAAACACGGGTTATTTCGTCAAAAACAGTTTTTTTAAATTGAACAGGATATTTCATCAGAACACTATTTTTTAAGAATTCGTCTCTATCAACAAGCTGAATATCTTTGCCTGGATAACATTTAATATCTAGATCAAAATCAATAAATTTAATAGTCTCATCTTCAAAAACAGGTTTAGAAGCCAAATTTATATAATGATAAATCTTAGAATTTCTTTTAAGCAATAAAATTGCATTAAAATATGAATTTTTAGGAAAAAACCATAACGCGTTTTCGCTGTATCTTCAATAATTAATCTTTTTGTTATAATCGCTAACTTTGGTTCTGTGCAAGAATAGCACAATGTGTCTAGAATTATTAAAAATAACTTTAGCTGAATTTCATTGACGATATAAAAATCCATTAAATTTATAACCTTGGACATTAATTATTTGTCCTACTTTTAAATTTTTAAATTCTCGTTCCATACTTGTTCTTTTCTTTTAAATAGTTATATTTAAATTATACTAATATCGGTAAAATAAATTTTGAAAAAATGTTTATGAAACACTTTTTTCTGTTATAATTATAAAACAGTGATTATAGCAACGGGGATCACCTGAACCCATTCCGAACTCAGTAGTTAAGCCCGTTAGTGCCGAAGATAGCAGAGATGCAAAAATAGGGGGTTGCTGTTTTTTTATTTGTTTTTTTAAAGAAACAAAAATAACCTTGCGGTTATTTTTTATTGCCTTGCCAGTGCTTTTAATGAGAAACGATCTTTAAATCATTGTGTTTTCTTAACTCTTCACATCACTAGCGTTTGAATGATTGTAAATAATCCGGTGAAAATTCAATAAATTTGCACCCCTGCTGAAAAGAGAATAACAAACACAGTAAACACAATGATCATAATTCTTTGTGTTCTTTCTTGTTTTTTGAGTGCTTGTTGCTCTTTGAGCGAAGTTCTTTCTTTATATCTTTTCTTGTTCAATAACATCGGAAGTACTGAAGAAATTAATTGAATTAATACTGCAATTACCAGCACTAATAAGTAAATAAATTCTCCTTCACCAACTTTAGTATATGATGTTGAACTGAAATTAATTCCTAATCATTCAGTTGATTTAATTGAAGGAATAATTTGAATTGCCCTTCACATTGTAATAAAGATTGGTAAAGTTAAAATTTGAGCACCAATAGTATCTAAAAAGGAAATGTTATACTTTTTATTTAATGCTTGGAGTTCTTGAGCTTTTCGAGCTTTCATTGCTTTATTATTCTCAAAATCTGCATATTTAGCTTCAATAATAGCTCTTTTGCTTTTTAATTCTTCTTGTACAGACATTTTAGCTGTTGATTTAAAGGTTAAAGCAAATACTGCTCCTCTAATAATAAAAGTCACAAGGAAGATAACAATAATAGTTCCTCAGCCATTTAAAATTCCAATTCATTCAGAAAGTGCATTGATAACTGCCGAAGTTGGATAAACAAAGATCCCATAAAATGGACCATATTTTCAAGCCTTACCTCATGTAGAAATATTTAGTAAAGGTAATGGATCTTGAAATGTAAGTCGATTTACATTATTATCAATTTGAATTAGATTTTGGTCGTATAAATATGTTCTTGGATCTTGTGGTTTTTCAGCTGTTTTGTTTTCGTTAGAATTTGCACTTGTAGCTTTGGCATTTTGGTCCGAATTTTGAGCTTCTTCTTTTGGATCAAACGCAGTTTTATCTTGTAAAGTATAACCAGTTTGTGAAAATCACGAACCCATTAATTTAATGTATTCTTGAATTAAAACTTCTTGTTTTGGAGTTAAGGTAAATAAAACTGGTTTTTTAGCTTGTGCATTAATTTGTGCTTGATCAATTTTTTCTTTTAAGAATAAAGAAGGATCTTTTCCTAATTGTTTAACAAAATCTGAATCAGGAGCAAAAGTTTTATTGTAAAACATTTGAAGAACATCTCTATTAAACTTTTTGATTAAAAGTTTTTCTTGCTGTTCAAATTTGTTCTCACCGTTTATGCTCGAAATTTTGGTCTCAGTGTATGGATCAAGTTTTGATAAACCAGAAACTCATCCAACAGAAATAACTCCATTATTAATTGCATCTTTTGCATTAGATGTGAGTTCTGTTTTTTCAGATTCTGATTTATTTGGTTTAAGATATTTTAAAAATTCTATTTTGTTATTTTCTTTACTATAAAAATTAAAAAAGTAAATATCTTTAATTTCATTAACAAAATTATAGTCAGGTAATTCACGTTTAATATCACTTCGAGCACTAATTGCAGCGACTAAATAATTATTGTTTTGATTATGATAAATAGTATCTTTATCTTTATTTAAAACAATACCTGATGAATAAGTATTATCTCTTCCGAAATAACCCTTTTCTCCGTCTTGTCCGTTTAATTGTTTTTTAACTTGATCTAAAACTGTTTGATTTGAAATATATGGGTTTGCGTTGGTATTTTGTTTATAGGTATTGATATTTATTTTGGTTGTTTCAGAATTTTCGCCTGAAGAAGGTAATTCTAAAGTTTCTTTTTGTTCTTCGAGAACTGTAACTTTAGGTCCTATTTTATCTTTTGAACTAGTAAATTCAAGTCCAGCTCCGACATTGGTTGATTGCTTAATTACAAATGACTGAATACACCCTGTTAATGTGAATCCTAAAACAATTATAACTGTAATAATTTTGAGTCATTTTCAACTTCTTTTAAGGAGTTTTTTTCTTCTTTCGCCAGGATCTTTATTTTGTAAAAAATAATTAAATTTATCTGATCTTTCCATTTTTAAACTTTTCGAATAAATCTTTAATCGCTCTTTCTTTGTCTTGAAAGGATGCACTTAAAAATTCTTTGCGAACTATAATTACAAATTTATATTTAAATTCTTGAATAGAAATATTTTGTAAAATAGCCCTTAATTGTCTTTTATAATAGTTCCGTTTTACTGCGATAGCAAATTTTTTCGGGACTGTTAAACCAACTTTTAAAAAATCTGATTTTTGATAATAAACAATGATATATTTATTCAAAAATTGTTGCTTGAGTGCCATGATTTCATTGAACTCTCAATTTTTCTTTAGTCGATTTTCTTTTTTCATTTTAATTATTTATCTGAAACTGTTAAATATTTTCTACCTTTAGCTCTTCTTCGAGCTAATACTTTTCTACCATTTGCTGTTTTCATTCTAGCTCTAAAACCATGAACTTTAGCGTGTTTACGTTTGTTTGGCTGGTATGTTCTCTTGCTCATAATTCCTCCTTATTAATACATAAAATAGACGTATATATATTATAGCAAATAGGTCAAAAAAGCCTTTATAGATATTTTAACTACTTTTTTGCTCATTTTTCGCTGATAAAAGTCCATAAATTATCTTGTATAGTGATACTTTTGCTTTAATTTTAAAACAAAAAGTGTATAATTTTAATCACAAAATGAGGCTATATGTTAGATATAAAATATGTGTTAAAGAACCCTGAAAAAACTAGAGAATTACTTAAAAAAAGAGGTTTTAATCTTTCGATTTTTGATCAATATTTAGAATTAGCGAAAAAACGCGGAAGCCTAATGTTTCAAGCTCAGAGCCAAAAAGCTGAACTTGGTAAGTTATCAAAAGATTTTGGAAAATACAAAAATAACCCTGAAAAATTGGCAGAATTAAAAACAATAATTGCTCAAATTAAAGAGAAAGAGACCTTACTAAATCAACAAGTAGATTCTTTAAATGAACAAATTCAAAAATTAGCACTTGAAATTCCAAATCTGCCTCTTGATGAAATTCCCTTTGGGAAAGATGAGCAAGATAATGTAATTTTGTCCGAACATGCAAATTTAGGTCGTGGATTAGTTAAACAAAAGTTACCGCATTATGAAATAGCTAAAAAATTAGATATTTTAGATATTGAACGAGCTGTTAAACTCTCGGGATCACGCTTTATTATGTATAAAAATGCAGGTGCTAAACTTGTCCGTGCATTAATTTCTTTTATGCTGGATCTACACAATTCAAAGGGATATAGTGAATTAACAACTCCTGTTTTAGTGAAATCTAAAGCCTTATACGGAACTGGTCAATTGCCAAAATTTGAAGATGATTTATTCAAATTAAATAAGGATGATTTTTATTTAATTCCTACTGCTGAAGTGACCTTAACCAATTATTATAATAATGAAATTGTTGATTTAAGCAACCCGTTTAAAGTAACTGCATACACAGAATGTTTTAGAAGTGAAG
The DNA here is from genome assembly GCF_024582695.1 of Mycoplasma sp. 1578d. Lineage (NCBI taxonomy): Bacteria > Bacillati > Mycoplasmatota > Mollicutes > Mycoplasmatales > Mycoplasmataceae > Mycoplasma > Mycoplasma sp. 1578d. The sequence goes on along the minus strand of NZ_CP102081.1, from coordinate 57,977 downwards.
CTGGTAGTTCAGGCAAGGATACTAAAGGAATTATTCGTCAACATCAATTCAAAAAAGTTGAATTAGTTAAAATTACCACTGCTCAAGATGCTATAAAAGAATTTAATTTAATGCTAGAAGACGCAAAAGACGTGCTTGAACAGTTACAAATTCCATATCGTGAATTGCTTTTATGTACTGGGGATATGGGATTTGGATCAAGAAAAACTATTGACTTAGAATTATGGTTACCAAGTGAACAACGTTATCGTGAGGTTTCTTCGGTGAGTTATATGGGCGATTTTCAAGCTCGAAGAGCTATGATTCGCTATAAAGACGATCAAGGTTCAACCCAATATGCCCATACAATGAATGGATCAGCTCTAGCTGTAGATCGTGTTATTGCGGCCATTCTGGAAATTTATCAAAATGAAGATAATACCATTTCTGTTCCGCAAGTTCTAATTCCTTACATGGGTATGAATATAATTAAATAAAGCTTTTGCTTTATTTTTTTATTTTTATGCAAAAATCTTATTACTAAGATATGAACAAAAACAAAGGAATGTTGCTTGAAGAAATTATCAATAACACGATTGAATTCTTAGCCATTAATCAAATTGCTTTTATCGAAAAGAAACTCTTACCATACAAATTTAGAACTATTGAAAGAGCCCATAATAAATTAAAAGCTTATTCAGTCCAAATTATTGGTAAGAGTACTGTTGATTATATTGGAATAAATTCAAAGGGTCGCTTCATTTGCTTTGAAGCCAAAACTTGTGAAGGAGATTATTTTTATCTAAACCAGATTAAAGAACACCAATTTTTATACTTATCGCAAATAAATAAATTGAATGGGGTTGCGTTTGTGATTTTATATATGTCTAATTACAATTTATTTTTTAAAATACCTTTTGATGCATTACAAAAGGCCTTTGATAACGTAAAATCGGTGAATATCAGTTGATTAAAAGACAATTCTAAAGAACTAACCTTAGAATTTCCTGGTTATTTAAATTTTATTGACTAGTTAAAGTCGATTAATTCACGTAAGTATTTTGATGGTTTGTATTTAATAACACGTCTTTGTGGGATGTCTACAAATTTAACATCGCTTTCTTGTTCTTCTTTAGAAAATTTATTATAAATTTTACGTGGACGTTTAATGGCTGTAGAGAAAATGCCTAATTGTGATAATTGAATTTTGTCTTCAGTGATTAATTGTTCTTTCAAAACAAAAACCATTGCATCAAAAACTTTATCCACTTCTTTAGGAGTAACTTCAATTTTTTCTGCAACTGCGGCAATAAATTCTTTTTTGGTCATATTGTCTCCTTAAAATTATCAGTAATTTATATAGTTAATTATATAGACTTTAGACAAATTATTAACTAAAAAGCTTTATTTTGTGGATAAAAATATTTTTACAAGCCTTTTTATCCATTATAAAACGATCTTAATCTAAGAAAATAATCATATTTTTTAAGAATTTTTGCTTTTTATTAAATAAGAAATCTTAATAAAATATAATTTGTAAATAATAAGAACTAAAAAATTAATAATTTCCACCTATTTAGCATATAAAAAAAATAAATTTAATTTATTATCTCTAAAAAATTGTCAAAAAATATCAATGAGAGAGAAAAAGTTCAAAAATTAAGTTTTTATTTAACATAAAAACATAAGCAAATCAACATGATAAGGAATTTATATGAAGAAGTTATTGAGATCATTCACTATTTTATCGGTTATCACAACCCCTACTTTTCTTGTTTTATCTTGTCAAGAACAAGAAAGTAATTCAATTAAAGATTACGAAAAACCAAATCCTTCAACAAATGATTTAAAAAGATATTTAAATGCATATATAAGACTTTTAACTCAAGAAAACTTGTCGTTCCAAAAAAGAGAAGAACTGGATCGATCATATGATGCTTATTTTGCTAAATTCCTTGCTAATGATATTACAAAAGCAATAAACACTAGAGATATTAATAAACTTAAGAGCATCTTGGACATTTTTAAAACAATACAAATTCCTTCTAATGCACCTGAATTGTCAAAAAATTTAATTGAAATAAAAATTAATCAAAATATTAGTTTACTTAACAATTCAATTTCTTTGCTTGAAGGAAAAAACTAAATAATTAACTTTTCTGGATAAAATTGAAGTTTTTAGTAAATTTGAAAAATTCAATTTTACTAGATAACTTTTTAATAGCAATATAATTAGATAAATTAATTTCAAAAAAGACCTTTTATATACGATAAAAAAGAACTTGTTAGGGCAATTATGAAAACAATTTATAAACTATTAACACTCACATTTACTACAGTTATTCCTGTAAGTATGGTTTTTTCATGTGCGAATAAACCAAATGAAAAAACAAAAAATCCGGACACACAAGTGCCATCAAACAATAACTCAATCAAAAATTATGAAATCCCAAATCCTTCACCAGAAAATTTAAGAAAATATTTGCAAGGTTTTATTCAATTATCAACAAACAGCTCTTTGCATGAGCAAAAAGTCAAAGAACTACAAAAATCGATTGATAAATACTTTATACCTAGCGTTAATGAAATAATTGAAAAAGACTTTAAAACTAAAAGTACTGTTCAACTTAAAAAGCTCGAAAATATTTTAAATTTTTCTGATATGTCTGATATATTGGAAGATATTTCGCCACAAATTAAACCGAAATTAATAAAAACTTTAAAAGATTTAAAGAATTTAGTTGATCAAAGAATCACTATAATTCAAGCCGGAAATCAAGTTGAAAAAGAAAATAAGTCTCCAAGAGGAAATTAAATAAATAACCTTTTTAATTTAGAGAATAAATCTAACTTAAAAAGGTTTATATTAAATTATTATATTCTTTTCAATTTATGTAAAAATATTTGCAATTTTATTCAAATAAAATTGCTTTTTTCTTGATTGCTTTTGACAATATAAATATAATTAAAAAGTCAATATCATTTAATGAAAATAATTCACTTTTTGTAAGGGTTTGAATAAAGATTAATAATCCTAACAAAAAATTTTATAGACTAAAAAAATATTAAAAAATGTTTAAGGAATATATGAAGAAAATTTTTAAAACACTAACTATTTTAACAACCACCACAGTTCCGCTAGCTGTGTCATTATCTTGCTCAAATACTCAATCTGTAGATAATTCAAATAAAAAAGAATCTGATGCTACTGTCGAATCAGTTGAATCAATTAAAAAATACGAAAATCCAGATACTTCAAAAGAAAATTTAAAAAAATATTTCCAAGCACTTGTTTCTTTTTTAAATAAAAAAGTATTAACTAATGAAGAACGAACACAATTACACGAATCTTATTATAGATATTTCCCTAAAAATTTCACCACTCTTGTTTCTAAGGAAATTAAAGCTAAAGATGAAAAGAAACTTGAAGAATTATTATCTATTCTCACATCCACACAATTCCCAAAAGAAGGTTTTTCAGTAACTGCAGATCAAATTAAGAAGAATGTTAGATCTCTTAAAAACAATATCGAAAAAACAATAGCTGAAATTAAGGAAGAAAAAGGAATAAAACAAGATGATAATTTAACAAAAGAAAAAGAAAGAGCTACACGAACCACTCCTCTACACGAACCAACAAAGCAAGAGAACGCTGATTCAAATTCAGAGCCAAAAAATCAAATTGAGTTCAAAATAGCTGATGAAAACGCTCTCATTGATGCTCTTGACAATTCTGAAAAAGAATATATTAATTTGTATTTCCATCCTTCAACAAATTCGTTTAATCAATATGGATCAAATAAAGCAATTTTAACCGTTCCAGCCAATACACCTGAATTATCTGGATTAAAGTCAGATGGTAAAAGTACAACTAAATCAATAAAAGTTTTTGGTGAAACTTTTGAATATAAGAACAAAGTTCTTAAACCAATTATTGTTAAAGACGGTTATGTTGTCGTGCAATATGTACTAAACGGGCAAACTTATTTAGTTGATTTAAAATTAAGTGATCAAGCTGATAATTCAGAAGATGAGCAAGAAGATAATACAGAAAGCGATAATAATCAAACTACTAAAAACCAACAAAACAATATGTAAGCAAAATAAATTTAATGAATATATTAAAAAGATAAAAAAGAATAAATCTTATTTAACTATTTTCCTTGACAAAAATAATGCAAATAGTTCCCAAATTTATTATCAGTAATGTAGAATAACCACTCATAAATTGAATTTATCATTAAAAGTTTTCTTCAAAACAACAAAATTTAGAACAAAAATCATCATTAACCCAAAGACTATTAAAGTCAATATTTAGACAATGACCAAGTCTCAAATATTCAATGATTAGTTTAAATTAAATACTCAAGCATTCTCTGAATGCTTTTGTTTTTTAAATCTTTAAAGTAAAATTAAAATACATATGAGCAATATCAATAAAAAACTAGAAAAAATTATTCAAAATTCTGTTGATAAATTGTTAGAAAAGGGATTTGGTCGATATTCAAAATACGTTATTCAGCAACGTGCTCTTCCAGATGTGCGAGATGGGCTTAAGCCAGTGCAAAGAAGAATTTTGTTCGCTATGAATTCATTGGGTTTAACCAATGATAAAACATACAAAAAATCAGCTCGTATCGTGGGAGATGTTATTGGTAAATATCATCCTCACGGGGATTCATCGGTATATGAAGCTATGGTCAATATGTCTCAATGATGAAAAATGAACATTCCACTTTTAGATATGCACGGAAATGTTGGTTCAATTGATGATGATCCAGCCGCTGCTATGCGTTATACTGAAGTCAAAATGGCCAAAGTTGCTAATTATATTTTGGGTGATATTAAAAAGAACACTGTGAATTTTACTCCTAACTTTGACGATTCAGAAATTGAACCCGAAGTACTTCCAAGCATTTTACCAAACTTATTAGTTAATGGTACAAAAGGAATTGCTATTGGTATGGCCACAGAAATGCCACCTCATAATTTAGGCGAAATTATTGATGCAAGTATTGCTAAAATCAAAAAACCAAGCTTAACTTTTAATGAATTATCACAAATTGTATTAGGTCCAGATTTCCCAACTGGTGGAATTATTCATGGTAATAAAGGAATTTTAGAAGCTCTTGACACAGGAAAAAATAATAAAGAAAAAATTCGTTTATTTAGCCGATACAACGTCTTTGAAAAAGGAAAAAATAAATTTATTGAAATTACTCAAATTCCTTTTGGAGTCGTTAAATCTTCATTAGTTTATGAGATTGAAAATCTAGCTTCAAATGAACAAATTGATGGTTTTATTGAAGTCAAAGATCAATCAGATCGTAACGGAATTAGTATTTTAATCACTCTTGAACCTGATGCTAATGAGAATAGTATCATTTCCTATTTATACCAAAAAACCAGTCTCCAAGTTTTTTATAACTACAATAATACAGTTATTTTAAACAGCTCACCTGTTACAGCTAATTTAACTCTGTTAATTGATAGTTACATTACCCAAGTTAAAGATATTAAGACCAAAACTTTACAATATGATCTCACTAAAAATCAACTTCGTTTAGAATTGGTCCTTGGATTTATTAAAGTTAGCGAGATCACTGATGCAGTAATTGCCGTCATTCGAAAAGCCGAAGGTTCAAAAGCAGGAGTTGTTCAAGCCTTGATTGATAATTTTAATCTTACATACAATCAGGCTAATGCTATTGCCGAAATGAAACTTTATCGTTTGAGTAAAACTGATAAAGAAGCCTTTTTACAAGAAAAAACAGAGCTTGAAGAACAAATTGCAAAAATTTCTAATTTACTTGAAAATGAAAAAGACTTTAATAAATTTATTATTAATCAATTACTCGAAATTAAAAAAGAATTTGCTACTCCAAGAAAAACTACCATTCTTGAAACTGAATATGAATTTAACTACCAAAAAACTGACTTAATCAAATCAGAAGAAGTTATCATTGGAATTTCAAAACATGGGTATTTAAAACGAATTTCTCAACGTGTGGCTGATGCTAATGACTTTGCTAATTATGTCCTCAAAGAAGAAGATTATTTAATTCATTATGAAAAAGCTAATACTTTAAATCAATTTTTAATTATTACAAATTTAGGTAATTATGCTATTATTCCGATTTATCAAATCCTTGAATGTAAGTGAAAAGATCTAGGAATGCACTTGACTGATTTTGTCGATACTAAACCAAATGAAGAAATTGTTTCAATCATAGAAGTTTCTGATTGAGATGCTAATATTTTTGTAGTTTTAGGAACTAAAGACGGAATGTTTAAAAAGACTCCTTTAAAACAATTTCAAGTATCACGCTTAAATAAAACTTATACAGCCATTATTCTAGCTCAAGGTGATATAGTGGTGAATGCTTGCTTAAGTAATGGAACTAAAGATATTATTATCATTACTCACAGCGGTTTATCAAGTAAATACTCTGAAAATGATTTAGGACTTTATGGGACTAAAGCAAAAGGAAATAAAGGAATTTATTTATCGCTTAGCGATACAGTAAATAATTTCACTATTGCCGCCAGTGATGATGTAATTACTTTTATCACTGATGATGGCTTTTTAAAGAAAATGCGTAGCAAAAAAATTCCTTTTGTTCCTAAAAACATTAAAGGAAAAGCTATTTTTAAAGATCAAATTAAAAATACTGTGTTTAAAATTTCTGATATTTATCCAACTCGAGAAAAAGATATGCTATTAATTAAAAATATTCACGGAAACACTTTTTTAGACCCAATTAAAAAATACTCATTCTCACAAGCTAACCCTGATTTAATTGAAATTACTCTTCCGGATTTATACAAAGTTCGCATTAAAAAGAATTATCAAAGTGTTAGTCTTCAAACTAATACACAAGAATTATTTGCTCCAGAAACACTTGAGCAAGAACAAAAAGAATTTCGTCTAACTGAAGATAATCTAGATCATTTAGAAAATGATTTAGATAAGCTCCTCGCTAAAGTAAATGAAACACTTAATAAAATTAAAAAATAAAAACAACCTTTAGGGTTGTTTTTATTAAATGGGGCAAATGACGAGATTCGAACTCGCGCATGACGGGACCACAACCCGCTGTGTTAACCGCTTCACCACATTTGCCAGACGTAAAATATTATACTATAAAAGTAAAAATAGATAAATGAATGCTAATGATTTGATTAACAAAACAAAAAAGAACTTAAAAAAGTTACAAAACTTAGTAAGTAATTATTTTTAAGTTCTTTTTGAAATATTAAGCTATTTGAGTTTTAAAATAATTATATTTAATAACCATTGTTAATTGGTATGCATATAAAAGTAATGAAACAACTTGTCAGATTAGACCACCAATTAAATCTGGGTTTGATCCATATTTAACAATTGATAATATTCAGAAGACAACTCAACAAAAGTTGTTTGTTTCAAATAGAATAAAGAGCATTGGTGAAATACCTTTTCAATTTTTAGTTTTAATTGATGTGTAAAGTTGTGGAGAAAAAGCAAAAGTTGTGAATGTAGGTGCAATTAATCCAAAAACAGTTGCTTCATTTGCTGTTATTCTGAATGTTGAGTCAGAAAAGTAAAGACTAATAAATGCAATTCCAATAATTCAGGTTACTAAAACTCCTGCAAATGCTAAAAGTCTCTTTTTTAATGCATCATTTTTAAATTCATAAAAATGATAAAGTAAGTAAGTCATAACTCCGTTGATAATTAATGAAACACCATCGGCAATAACTACGTTTCGTAATTTAAACGGTGCACTTATATCGCTAAAGACACCAAAAAGCGTTCACATTAAGATTCCGATATGAAGAATCCAAAATGAATAAAAATTAACCTTCCCTGTTTTCTTTTCTCTTAATAATTTTACTAGCTGTGGAATTGATAGTGATATAGTAAAAACAATCGTGAACCACGCAAAAAATTCTATCGCTGTATCTAACATACAATTGGAATTTTAACAAAATAAATTAGTTTATTTTTTTAAAATGTAAAATTTTAATTATATGTATGATAACATTGCCGCTATTTCTTCTGGTTCTTATGTAAACCAACCTATTTCCATAGTTCGTGTGGCTGGACCAGATGCTGTTGAAATTGTTTCTAAGATTTTTAAAGGTAAACAGGGAAAAGACCATGAAATTACTTATGGTTTTATTTTTGACGGGTCTGAAATGATCGATGAAGTTTTGATAATGTGATTTGTCGGCAAAGAAAAAAATGGTCAAATTATTTACAACAACTATTGTGGGGAACCTCTTATTGAAATTAATTGTCACGGTGGAATAGTAACAACAAATCAAGTTCTTGAAACATTATTAAAAAATGGTGCTCGTCTTGCTGAAAGAGGCGAGTTTACTCGAAGAGCTTTTTTAAATGGAAAAATTGATTTAGTTAAGGCTGAAGCAATTCATGAACTTATTTTTGCTCAAACCACATTACAAACAAAGGCCTCAATTAACAAATTTACCGGTAAAACCAGCGGATTAATCGATAAATTCATTGCAGATATCTCATACTTAATTGGGCTTAGTGAAGTTAATATTGATTATCCTGAATATTTAGATTTAGAAAATATTGATGATAAAATTATGCTTGATAGTTTAAACAAACTAAAAGTCCAGTTACAAGAAATTGTAACTTTATCAGAAAGTGCTCGATACATTTTTGAAGGTGTTAAGGTTGCTCTTGTTGGTAAGCCTAACGTTGGAAAAAGCAGTATTTTAAACGCTTTACTTTCAGAAGATAAAGCAATTGTCACCGATATTGCTGGCACTACTCGAGACACAATTGAAGCTTCTTATCAAATTCAAGGAATGCTTTTTAAATTAGTTGATACAGCTGGTATTAGAGAATCTAAAGAAACTGTAGAAGCAATTGGAATTGCTAAATCGTTTGAACAAATTCAAAAAGCTGACTTAGTTATCCATGTTTTTGATCCAACCCAAGAAAACAATCAATTTGACGAACTTATCTACCAAGAAGCTCAAAAATACAACAAAACTTATGTTAAAGTTATTAATAAATCTGACTTAAATATTCCAATTAATGAGCAAGCAGTTTCTATTTCAGCAAAAAATAATCAAATCGAGCAGCTTGAAAATGAATTGATAAAACACTTTGATAATATTAACGTGTTAGACGAAAGGATCCTTTCAAATACACGTCAAATTTCATTAATTAAGCAAGCGCTAGGTAGCATTGGAAATGCTATTGAAACTATTGAGGCTGGAATGACCTTTGATGTAATTATTGTTGATTTATATGATGCTTGAGAATCCCTACAAAATATCAAGGGAAATGTCAATAAAGAAGATCTTTTAGACGTGATGTTTAAAAGCTTTTGTTTGGGAAAATAATATGTCAAAAAAGAAAAACAAGTTTGTTGATGCTCATAACCACTTAACAAATAAATATTATCCAGATTGAGTGATTGATGAAATTATTGCTCAAGCTCAAGTTCATAATATTGAATTTATGATTGTTAATGGTGGTCATAGGGAAGAAAATTATAAGGTACTTGAATTAGCTAAAAAACATTCAATAATTAAGCCTGCAGTGGGTATTCATCCAGAAGATTTACACAATATAAGTGATATTGAATTAATTAAACCATTATTAAAAAATGATATTGTCGCAATTGGTGAAATTGGTCTTGATTATTTTTATGATAACGTTGCTTCACATGAACTTCAAAAACAAGCTTTTGAAGAACAAGTGATAATTGCCAAAGAACATAATTTGCCAGTAATTGTACACATTCGTGATAAAAAAGGATCATGAAAGGCATATGAAGATGTATTTAACATTCTTGAAAAATATAAGGTTAAAGCAATGCTTCATACTTTTGCTGGTAATTTAGATTGAGCTAAAAAGTTTGAAAAATTAGATTGCTATTTTTCATTTAGTGGAATAGTAACTTATGGCAGTGCTAGTGATACAAGAGAAGTAGTTGAATATTTACCAATAAATAAAATATTAACTGAAACAGATTCTCCGTATTTACGTGTGCATCCATACACAGGACAAACAAATGAACCAAACACAGTTCTTTTTGTTGCTTATTATATTGCTGGATTAAAAAAAGTTGGTATGGATAAGTTTGTTAATCGTGTAAATCAAAATCTAAGAGAGTTATTCAAACTAAAATAATATGAAAAAAGTAATATATGCAAAGAAACGCTTTGGTCAAAATTTTTTAAAAGATCAAAATATCATCAACAAAATTGTTGGTGTTTTTAATTTTGAAAATAGTCATGTTTTAGAAATTGGACCTGGAAGGGGTGCTTTAACAAAAGAATTAATTAAAAAAGCAAGTAAGGTTACTTGCTATGAAATCGATCCAGATATGGTTGCTGTTTTAAACAAACAATTTCAAAATGAACCAAATTTAAAAATCATTAATCAAGATTTTTTACAAGCAAATTTAAGTCAATTTCAAAATGCCTATATTATCGCTAATATTCCTTATTACATTACTACTGATATATTATTTAAAATTTTTGATTATAAAAATCAATTTAAAGGTGTTTTATTAATGGTACAAAAAGAAGTTGCGTTAAGAATGTCAGCTCAAAAAAATACACCTGAATATTCTAAATTGTCTATTTCTTGTCAATATTTAGCAAATGTGAAAAATGAATTTATTGTTAAAGCGTCATCTTTTTCTCCTACACCAAGCGTAGATTCAGCGGTTGTTTCACTTGTTTTTAGACAAGATATATCACAAATTCAATGACAACAAATTAAAGATTTTTTTAAAACTTGTTTTGCGAATCGAAGAAAAAAACTATTATTTGCTTTATCAAAAGTGTATATTAAAGAGTATATTTTAAATGTTTTTCAACAATTAAACCTGCCGGAAAATGTGCGAATTCAGCAACTAGATATCAATCAAATTGTTCAAATATTTGAAAAATTAAACCAAGAAATTAATCAATAAGTTTTTCGTATGATAATTCAATGATTTCATCTTCTTCATCAATTAATTTGACAGAATTAGAAGGTAAATATTCTGAAGGAAGCTGTTGTTGAGATGTTAAACTTTTATGAATTTTTTTAAGATCTATTCTAATCATTTTATCAATAAGATCTTCCAGTTTATCTGTTTGTGCTCTTAGGTTTGATATAGTTTTAAAAATTTCTTCCTGTCTGCATCTCAACCCTTTAAGAGACTCAATAAACATTTTTTTGATGTTTTCAATTCCTATAAAAAATTCTTTGGCATTTTGGACTGATTCTTCACTTATTTTGCTTCTTTCTAGTTTTTCAAAATATGAATAAAGCAGTGAAAGAACAGCTCCTAAAAATGGAAATCTTAATACAAGTATTTGTTGATAATCATCTTCATCAGGTGTATAAACAAAAAATTCTTTTTTAGATTCTAAATTAGTTACTAATAATGCAAAATGTGCATTTTCTTTATATCTATCTTTTTCTAGTTTTTTAAAGTGATCTGAGTTTTTAGTGGTTCCTTTTTCTGCTTCTTGAGATTTACACTCAATAATAACTTTACCTATTGATTCTCGAGTTTCTTTGCTTAAAAATTCAACATAAAAATCAGCTTTAGTTTTCTTTCCGTCTAATGAAGTTTCATCAGAATCCTTGTTAGATTTAGCTTTTGTGATTTTTCCAAACTTTACAAATTCTTTAAAAGTACCAAACATTTCTCTAAGACGATCTTCAACTTTATTTTCTAAATCTTCACCAATCATTTTAGTTGACATTTTCGAATAATCATTTAATTGCCGTTCAAGTGAAGAAATTTGGATTTCTTTATCTTTTAATTCTGTATTAAGCTTTTCTTTATATTCTTCAATTAAATTGTTTTTAGCTATTCCCACTTTATTTTCGACAATAAGATTAATTTGCTCTTGAGAATTTTTTCTCTCATTTTCTAATTCGCTTTTTAATTTAATAAATTCTTGATCTTTTTGAATTAAACTCTTGTTATATTCTTGTTCTAGTTTTTGAAATTCTTGGTTCTTTCTATTTTCTAACTCAAGTTTAAAGTTGTCTTTAAATATATTAATATTTCTCTTTTCAATTTCTAGATCAGCTTTTAATTGAGTTAATTGTTGTTCTTTTTCGCTCAATTTTTGGTTAAACTCGTTTTTAACTTCTTGAATTGCTTTGAGCTTTTGATTTTCTAAATCACTATTGAATTTCTCTTGGAGTAGTTTTTCATGTATTGCTTGTTCTTGTTTTTTTCTATTTTCATATTCAGTTAAAAAATCTTCTTTGTACATTTGTTTAAGTTTTTCAACTAATTCAGATTTAAAAGAATGAATATTAGTAAAATCTTTATTTAAAATATCACGCAGGTCAATATAATCGCCAGCTTGACCGTCATTTTTAATAATAAATTGTAATTTTTCAGCATTTTTAATTTCAATTTCTAATTTTTTGCTCATTTAATCACCTCATGTATTTAAATAAATAATAACATTATTTAATGTTTATTATTAAAATGGAACAATTGTGGAATATTCCATAAAATAACTATAATATTAATATGAATTATGAGAGTGAACTTTTAGTAAAGAAATCTTCTTTTTATTCATATATTTTTCGCATTTCTTCAAAAAATGAAGTTAAAAATTTTCTGGAAAAAGTTGCTAAAGAACATAAAAAAGCTCGTCATATTTGTCATGCTTATTTATTTTTAGAAAACGGAACTGAAAATGCCGGTTTTAGTGATGATGGAGAACCGAAAAATACTGCTGGAAGACCAATTTATGAGTTATTAAAAGTTAAAAAACTTAATAATATACTTGTAGTTACTGTGAGATATTTTGGAGGAATCAAATTAGGTGCAGGTGGTCTCACTCGAGCATATCGTGAAAGTGCAAAGCTTTCACTAGAATTATTCATTAAAGATAATACAAAAGAGGTATAAATGATTAAAATCCAAGAAAAATTAAGTCAACAACAGATAGTTCTAAAAGTTGTGTTTGAACATCACGCTCACCCAGAATTGGTGAGCAAAAAACACGGTTTTATTACTGAAGATTTAGCAAATAATTGTGCATATTTATTTATAGAAAAAGGGTATTCTTCATATTACCAAGTTGAAGAATTATTAAGAGAACTTCCAAGTAAAATTAATCGCAATTATGTGTTACAAGTATCTTCTTTATATCCACAATTTTCTGAGAAAGAAGCTTTGCGCTTAGCACTTTTATCAATTGAATTTGGGAGCGCTAAATTATTTAAAAAAACACATAAATTAAAAGAACATGATCAAGAAAAACAAATTTCTCTTCTAGTGCAAAACAAAAACGATCCTTATTTACAAGAATTAACCATTATTGCTAATGCAATTACATCAACAAGAAACTTGCAAATTACACCGGAAAATTTTCTCAACAGCGAGATGCTTGCGTCTTTTGTCGCTTCAGATTTCTCAGGAATTGAAAACTTAAAAATTAAAGTTTTAACTAAAAAAGAAATTAAACAACTTAATATGGGTTTATTGCTTTCAGTCAATAAAGGAAGTACACACGAACCTAGAGTTGTAATAATTGAATACAACGGAAATCCAGAATCAAACGAAAAAACTGTTTATGTGGGTAAAGGAATTACTTTTGATACTGGTGGTGTTAATACTAAAGGATATCATATGGAAGGAATGAAATATGATATGTCTGGTTCTGTGATTGCTGCTTATGCAGTCAAAGCAATTGCTCAATTAAAACTACCAAAAAACGTTTCAGCAATTATGTGTATTACTGATAATAGAATTAACGGAGATGCTTCGCTTCCAGAAAACGTATATCAATCAATGAGTGGAAAATGAGTTGAAGTTGCTGATACAGATGCTGAAGGTAGATTAGTTCTTGCTGATGGTCTTTATTATGCTGCAGATATACTAAAATCCACAACAATTGTGAGTGTAGCAACTCTAACAGGAGCTATTTTAACTTCGCTATCAAATATATACACTGGAATTTTTAGCCAATCTGATCATAAGGTTGAAATATTTTTAAAATCAGCTCATCGAGCGAAAGAAAAAGTTTGAAGAATGCCAATGCATAAAGATTTTGACAAAGGAAATAAGTCATCAAAAGTAGCTGATTTAATGAACTGAAGTTCAAAAGTAAAACAAGATTCTTCACAAGCGGCTATGTTCTTAAAAGAATTTGTTAAGGATGTAGATTTTATCCATTGTGATGTTGCAGGCACTGCTGATATTAATGGGGAACCACAAGGTGTTTTGGTTTCGACACTGATTGAATTTGCTAAAAACTTATAACGTTTAATTTTCAAAAAGGTAAAATATATATAACCAGTATAAAGTCAGAAAGGAATAATAATGAAAATTCAACAAATTGATAAAGAAAGAAATAATGACTTGTTGTTAAAAGCTGTTTTTAAAGGGGATGAATATCCATCAACTTTAATTGAAAAAAATGGAGTTGTAACCGAATACTTAGATAAAAACGAAGCTCTTGTTTATTTAGGAGAAGAAAAAGATTATAAATTTGACGTAGTATATGACTTTGCTAAAAACTTTTTTGCTTCACAACGTAGAGATGTTCAAATTGCCTTAGACACCTTTATCAAAGGAAAAGTATGCGAGCCATGTTTAGTTAAAGCATTTAGTTTAGCACATAACTATTATAAGGCAGACCTTTACAATGCTAAAACAGGTAAAAAAGAGCCTGAATTCAAAACTTCACTATTAATGTACGCTAACGAAGATTCATATAAAAAAGTTTTTGAAAAATATGCAATTGTAACTGAAGCAGTTAACTTTGCTAGAAACTTGCAAATTACACCACCAAATATTTTGAACTCTGAATTTCTTGCTGATGTAATTGAAAAAGATTTAAAACAATACGATAATTTAAAAGTTACTGTTTTGAATAAAAAAGAAATTCAAGAACATAAAATGGGGCTTTTACTTTCGGTTAACCGTGGAAGTGTATATGAACCAAGAGTAGTTGTAATTGAATACAACGGAAATCCAGAATCAAACGAAAAAACTGTTTATGTGGGTAAAGGAATTACTTTTGACTCAGGTGGTTATTCACTTAAACCAAGTCGTTCAATGCTTGATATGAAATTTGACATGTCAGGGTCAGTAATTGTTGCTAGTGCGTTAAAAGCAATTGCTCAATTAAAACCAAAAACAAATGTAGCGGCTATTATGTGCATTACTGATAACAGAATTAACGGAGATGCTTCGCTTCCAGATTCAGTATGGACTTCAATGAATGGTAAAACTGTTGAAATTAATAACACTGATGCTGAAGGAAGACTTGTCATGGCTGATGGGTTAACATATGCTGTAAGAAACCTTAAAGCAACCAGACTTGTAGATGTAGCAACATTAACTGGAGCTATTTTAGTTTCATTAGGACATACATACACAGGAGTTTGATCAACAAGTGACGAAGCTTGAGAAGAGATTAAAGCTGCAGCTAAAACAGCAAAAGAACAAGTATGAAGAATGCCTTTAGATGAGGCTTTTGCTAAAGAAATTAAAAAATCTGAAGTGGCCGACCTTAAAAACACTGATCTTAGTGGTGCAGGTGGAGGAAGCTCTTCAGCAGCTATGTTCTTAAAAGAATTTACTGAAGATGTTGAATATGTTCACCTTGATATTGCTGGAACAGCTAACATTGGACCAAAACCTACTGGTGTAATGGTTAGAACACTTATTGAATTAGCTTTAAATTCAAAAAAATAATAATTAAATTTTTGAAAGCACAAAATTGTGCTTTTTTTAAAAAGAAATAAACAAAGGAAAATCGTGGATAGAAAAAGATTAGATAAAATGTTTCAAACATTACAAGTTGATGCTTTGATTTCAGAAGCACCACAAACTAGATTATGATACGCAGGTGTTCAAACAACTGATGGATTGATTGTAATTGAAAAAGATAAGGCAACACTATTTGTTGATTCTCGCTATATTGAATACTGCCAAAAACACTCGAAAAATGTGGAAGTTGTTTTAATGACTGGGACTGTATTGCAAAAATGATTTAACAAGAAAAAATTTAAATCAATTGTTTTAGAAAATAATTATCTTGTTAAAAATTGAGAAAACAGAATTATGAACTTAGTTAAGCCTGAAAAAGTTCATTGAATTGATGCACAAGATTTAAGAATTGTTAAAAGTCATGAAGAAATTGAAAAAATGCAAAAAGTAATTGATATTACCTTAAGTGCATATGATGAATTTATTAAATGAGTTAAACCAGGTATGACTGAAAAACAAGCAGCTGCTATGCTTAACTTTTTAATGAAAAAACATGGTGCTGATAAAGAAGGTTTTGATGAAATTATTGCTTCAGGGGCTTCATCTGCCGAACCACACCATCACCCTACTGATAAACTAATTGAAAATAATTCATTGCTTAAAGTGGACTTTGGGGCTTTATACAAAGGATATACAGCAGACATTACAAGAACCACAATTTTAGGGGATAAAAGTAAAGCAAATCCTAAAATGCTAGAAATTTTACAAATCGTTGAAGAAGCTTCTTATTTAGGAAGAAAAAGCGTGAAACCCGGAATTAAAGCTAGCGAAATTGATAAAATTTGTCGTGATTACATTACTTCAAAAGGTTATGGGGATTACTTTTTACACGGAACAGGACATGGTTTAGGAATTGATGTACACGAATTTCCAAGTGTTTCATCTCGTTCAGATCATATTCTTGAACCTGGAATGATTATCACTGTTGAACCTGGAATTTATTTAGAAGGAATTGGTGGGGCTAGAATTGAAGATGATGTTCTAGTCACTGAAACAGGAAGGTACGTCTTTTCAAGACCAAACGAAAAATAATTTAAATGTCAAAACAACGTAAGGCGTTGTTTTTTATTATAAAAAAGTAAAATATCTTATATGAATAATTCAAACTCTTTTTTCTTAGACGCTGGGCTACACAAAGTGCATTATCAAACTTTTGGAGATTCAAAAAATGAGCCTATTTTTGTAATTCATGGTGGTCCAGGCGGTAGTTTTAATGTTAAAAAATTACAAGATTTAATTCCTTTGAATAAATATTTTATGGTTTTAATTGATCAAAGAGGGACAAATAAAAGTCTGCCTTTTGCCGAATTAAGAGAAAACGATACCTTTTATTTAGTGGAAGATATAGAATTAATTAGACAAAAATTAAATTTAGATAAAATAATGCTTTTTGGAGGAAGTTGAGGTACAACTTTAGCACTAGTTTATTCAATTAAATACCCACAAAATGTATCTAAAATGCTTCTCAGAGGTGTCTTTTTAGGACGTCAGGAAGATATTGATTTTTTATATCAAAAGGGCGCTTCTGATTTTTATCCTCAAGAATACGAAAGATTCAGCTCTTTTGTTAAAGATATTCCTGGATGAAATAATATCTCAAAATACTTTAATTTATTTACAGGTGATTATTCTTTGAATTTAAAAAAACAAGGATATCAAGAATTTTCTCATTGAGAAGATGCTCTTGTAAGTATTGAAAAAAGAGATCAAGATTTTCTTCCTGATCCTATCTTTGATAAACAAATTTCGATTATGGAAGTTTTTTATTTTATGAATAATTGCTTTTTCCCAGAAGATAATTATATTTTAAATAATGTCCATCTTTTTGCTCACGTACCAATTACTATTATTCACGGTCGCCAAGACATTGATACAAGACCAATTGGTGCATGATTACTCGCTAAAAGTCATCCTAACACTCAATTAATTTTTGTTGATAAAGCCGGTCATTCAATGTGAGAAAAGAATATTGTTAAAGAACTTAAAAATTACTTCCAAAAATAAGTAAAATTTAAATTAATAAGGCTGTTTATGCAAAACATATCTAAAAATCAAGCGATAACTCTTTTAAATAAATTTAACCAAATTGCTAAAGAAATTGGCTTTGTTTATTCGTTAAACTATTCAACTTATTGCAATATTCTTAAAGATAATGATAATTTTGACAAACTATCAATTAACTTATATTTACAAGATTTTATTAAGCTTGTCGCTTGCGATCATTATCAAATCAAATATGTAACACAAAACCTTGATAATAATCCACTTCCTAAAATTATTATTGATCAAAAAGAAATCGAATTAAATCTGATTATTCATTCAAATAGTAAAATTATCAATTCGTCCAAAATTAAAAAGCAAATTAAACTAATTTCAAAAAGCAATCAACCTTATTTATTTGATCAATTATTATCTAAACTACAAACTAACAATATCGACAATTTATGTTGACTTACATTTCAAAACCAAACTCTTGAAATTAAAGAAATTAAAAATGTTAATTTAAAATATTATGATGTAATCAAGGTTAATGATAATCTTTTTCTCCCAATTCATGATTACTTTAAAAAAGAAAGATAAAAAACAACCAATCAATGGTTGTTTTTTGGACAATAAATGAAATGGTGCCATCAACTGGACTTGAACCAGCGACCCCTTCCTTACCATGGAAGTGCTCTGCCTGCTGAGCTATGACGGCATTGGTAAAAATATTTTACCACAAAATTAGCGATTTGATAAGTAATAATATTTTAGATTATGCTCGTATTGATAATTTCATATTGGTTTTGCACACTTGGTTGAGTTTATCTTCGCCAAATATTTGAGCAAATTTATAAACATATTCTTGGGTTTTAGTTCCTGCACCCAACGGAAAACTAAAGTTTCATTCCTTATTTTGTTGCTCCATATAATTTATCAATTCATAACGTGCCATAATTGACGCACAGGCCACTGATAAACTAATACTTTCGGCTTTGGTAGTTAAATAAACATCTATTTCTTTTTCTTCAATGTTAGTTCAATTGTCAAAAACAAAAAAAGTATTGTGATATTTAAGGATTGATTTAGTGGTGGAATATTTATCAATCAATACATTTTTAGCTGTAAAAGATATTTTTTTATTTAAATTATTTAAGGCACCCATATGAGTGAAAAATTTCAGTTCGTTAGTATTATATTTTTGGTTAAGTTTATTGTAAGTACTTTGTTTTAAACGATAAACTGAATAAGCTAATTGATTGTTATTTTTTAATTCGTTTCCAATTTGAATAATTTTGCTTTTAGAAAGTTTCTTTGAATCCTCAACTCCTATTGATTTGGCTCATGCGTACAATTTTCGCGGTAAATAGAATGCGCAAGCAATCAAAGGAGTAAAATAATCAGAAACTCCTGTTTCGTCAATTCCAATTATTTCCAGCTCTTTAATTTGTTTTTTGTCAACTAATTCAATATACTTCATTATTCTCAGTTTTCATCTCTTTTTTGTTTAACTTTATTGCTTTTAGCAATTTCTTCAAGTGGATTATCTAAGAATTTGTTAATATAGTAACCGACTCCACCTTGTTTATTAATTTTAGAAATTTTAATAGTGGCATGTTTTTTAACTTCTTTAGTTGCATTTCCCATGGCTACAGAAATATTAGCAATTTTAAACATTGGTACATCATTAAATCCATCACCAATAGCAATGGTGTTTTCAACTTTGATATCATAATAACGAATCAGCATGCTAAGAGCCTTACCTTTATTTGTAGTTATATTAGTCATATCAAAGACAGGAGTTAGACCTTCACCTTTTGATCAGTACGAAAATTCAGCTAAATCGCTGTATCTAGCTTTTAAATATCTTCTTAATTTTTCAACCTCAGTTGTAGGTTTAACGTCAAAAATAACTCCTGTTGGCATTAAAGGAATTTTATGAAAATCTAATCCAATTTTTAATTTAGAAGTTGAAGAAAAACCGAAAACTTTTTCAAGATCTTCATCTCGATGCTGTAATTGAACTCAATCGGGCCCTTCAATTGCAATATTACTAATTTCTTTAGTAACTACTTCATCACCTAAAATATATAATGCCTCATTTAAATTTAAATATTTAACATGAGGAATAAAGCTGTCATCTTTGGGATGATGAATATGAGCTCCGTTATAGTTCCCTACAACTGTATCGAGTCCTAGTTCTTCATAAATCATTTGTGTGCTTCTTCAAGGTCTACCTGTTAAAATACAAACAATGTGTCCTTCTTTGATCGCTCTTTTAATTGCATTAACAGTGAGGTCGTGAATTTCACCAGTAGAACTTGAAAGCAATGTAGTCCCGTCTAAATCAATAGCGAATAGGTATTTTTCTTTTGTCATTTTTTTACCTTTCTGGAGACATAATTATAACATTTTTACGTATAATATGTAATTTAGCTAATCAAAAGATTATTAAATTAGCTTTATTAAGAATATTATTTTAAAAGTGCTATTTTAAAATATAATAAGAGTAAGTTAATTTATGTTTCGGAGAATTAATGAAATACAAAAGAATATTATTAAAACTTTCTGGAGAAGGTTTTTCAAATAAAGAAAAAAATCTGGCAATTGACTATGAATTAGTCGCTGATATCGCAAAACAATTAAAGTATATTAATGAACAAGGTATTCAAATATCAGTAGTTATTGGCGGAGGAAACTTTTGAAGAGGGACTTCAGCTGAAAAAAACGGAATTCCAAGAAATCGAGCTGATTACATTGGGATGTTAGCAACTATTATGAATGGTTTAGCTCTTCAAAGTGGATTTGAAAAAGTCGGTTTAAAAGCACGAATTCAAAGTTCAATTAACATTGACCCTAAAGTTGCTGAGAATTACATTAATGAAAAAACTATTAAATATCTTGAAGATGGTGAAGTAGTCATTTTTGTCGGTGGAACTGGACGTCCATTTTTTACTACAGATACAGCCGCTACACTTTATGCATCTGAAATTGGTGCTGAAGTAATCTTAATGGGGAAAAACAAGGTTGACGGAATTTACGATAGTGATCCAAGAAAAAACCCAAATGCAAAACATTTTCCAACCATAACATACGATCAAATTCTCGAAAGAAAATTACAAGTAATGGATCTTACAGCCACAAGTATGGCTAGAGAAAATAACATTAACTTAATTGTATTTAATTTACTTGAAAAAGATTCAATTATTAAAGTGTTGCAAAACAAAATTCTTCACACAGAGGTGACTAAATAATGGAAATTGGCTTATATTTATTAGATTTAGAAGAAAAATGTGAGAAAGCAATTCATCACTATCGCTTTGAAATGTCTAAGATTTCAACTGGGAGAGCTAACCCACAAATTGTTAAAGGAATTAGAGTTGAATATTACGGAACTCCAACACCTTTAGAAGAATTAGCAAATATTAGTGTTCCTGAAGCGCAACAATTATTAATTAAACCTTATGACATTACTTCGGTAAAAGAGGTGAATAAAGCTCTTATGAACGCGAATTTAGGGGTTACACCTATTGATGAAGGACATCAAGTTAGATTAAATTTCCCTGTACTTACAACTCAACGCAAAAACGAAATTATTAAAAGTTTAAGCAAATTTTCTGAACAAGCCAAAGTTGGTGTCCGGAACGCTCGCCAAGAAATCAATAAACAAATTAAAGCTGATGATGAATTATCTGAAGATATGCAAAAAAACTACTTAGATCAAGTTCAATCATTTGTTGATAAACAAATTGAAAAAATTAACGCACTCACTAAGGAAAAAGAAGAGCAAATTCTTAAGATATAAAAACAAAAAAATAGCGTGAGCTATTTTTTTATACTGTTGGTAAGGTTTCAGGACACTCATGCACTAATCAAGGTGCAAATATAATTAACCCAATAATTATATTTGAAAAAATTAAATAGATAATTGGGCACCCTCTCTTTATTAAGATAATAAAAATTGTTATCGATATCGTACTATAAATTATCAGTAAAATTAACCTTCAACCACTAAAAAACATAGCTGGCGTTAATTCCTTATCTGGTTTTTCACTATTACAAATCATGCCATATGGTAATTCAGTGCTAACAGTGCTAATATATGCTTTACTTGAATTGAATTTAAAAAACGGAAAAGTAATTTTTAAAAACAATGAAATAGCAAGCGAAATCATAACTCCAATGAGTACAGGGAACATGAAGTTAAAGAATGTTTTTACAAATAACTTGTTTTTGTTCTTGCGAATAATCTTTCGGAAAATTAACAAGAGCGAAATTGCTGGAAACATGAATACAAAGTAGCTTAATATAATAAAAATAAAAATGTATAATCAATCATCTCCACCAAGCATATATCCAGTATATACAGCAAATTTTGGCGCTAAAATTCCGGGTGTTGCGTTAGCTGCAGCAAAAAATGAATTAATTTTATCTTCAAAATTTGTCCCGAAAGTTGAGTCAAGGAATTTTCATAAAAACTCAAAAACAGGCATAAATAATGCTCCACCACCAAAAACTGTTAGTGATAAAGCTGCAATTAAAAATAAAGAAACAATTATTAATGAAGCTGTGATCATTATTTTTGTTCTCCTAAGTTTTTAGTCATTTTATTTCGTTTTTTGTGCTTATACATCACAATCAAAGTATAAATAAAGGTGCAAATAAATAAAATGCCAAAAGTAAAAATAGGTAAATTATAAGGAAAAGGGATAAATAAACAGTAAGCAGTTGAGGCTATTGCAATTAACAATCAAACAGGTAATTTAAGTGTGTTTTGACTTCTCTTAACGTATCTATATCCAATCAGTACCACTCCAGCAATAACTGGCATTAAGGCACAGGCACCAATTACATAAATATATTGTCTTGGAATATAAGTTAAGATCAATAAGATTAAAAATGCAAATAAAATATGAGGAAGTGCGGCAATGAGCACTAATAAATAAGTTACTCATATATTATAGAATTTTCGCACAACATAAGATAAACATTGTGTTGTTGAAGGCCCGGGAAGCATATTGCTAATTACAACCATTTCATCAAATTCTGCGTTTGTTAATCACCTTTTTTTCTCAACGGCTTCACTTTTAATAATTGGGAGCATGGCATTTCCGCCACCAAATCCTAAAAAAGTTATTTTTAAAACAAACAAAACCAATTTCCAAATGGATGGTTTTGTTATGTCGTGAGATTTGTCCATTAAACTTTAATCAGTGAAATAACTTCGGTTTCTTTTTCTAGTAATTCACGTCCATTAAGGAAAGTGAGTTCTAAGAGAACAATAACTTTTTTAACATCAGCACCCTGATTTTTTAATAATTGGATAATTGCTTTTGTGGTCCCGCCAGTTGCAAGAACATCATCAACAATAACGGCTTTTTGTCCTGGTTTAACAAATCCTTTTTGCAATTCTAATACGTTTGATCCGTATTCAAGATCATAGCTAATTGAAACTACTTCTCCAGGTAGTTTTTTTGGTTTACGAACCATAATAAATGGTTTTTTTAAAAATGCTGCTGTAGGAGTCCCAAATAAAAATCCTCTAGCATCAGGTCCGACAATAATATCAGCATCTTGACAATGTTTTGCTATTTCTTGAATAGCAAAATTAAGAGCTTCTCCATTAGCAAGTAGTGGAGAAATGTCTTTAAAGATAATTCCTTCTTTTGGAAAATCTTTAACATCTTTGATAAATTTTTTTAGTTCCATTTTACACCTTTAATAAAAAATTAATTAATTCTAACATCTTGATAAAACTCTAGAACGTCATCTTCCTCAATGTCATTGTAGTCTTTGATATGACAACCAAAGTCTTTTCCTTTGAGAACTTCTTTTACATCATTAAGTTCACGTCTTAAGGTTTCTAAAACACCTTCGTGAATTAATTTTCCTTTGCGATAAACTTTAACTTTGCTTCCGGCTAGTACCATCCCACTGTCTTGAATGCAACCAGCAATTTTTCCAACTTTTGAATAAAAGAACACTTTAATAATGTGAGCTTCACCAATTTTTTGCTCTTCATAAACTGGAGTTTTTTCCGAATCGAGCAAGCTTTGGCAATCTTCAATAATTTTGTAAATAACATCGTGATTAACAATGGTAATTCCTTGGTTATTGGCTGATTGTTTAATCGGAGGAGCTGGTTTAAGATTAAAAACAAAGATAATTGCATTTGAAGCTTTAGCAAGTAATAAATCACTTCCATTCACATTTCCTGCACCTGCAGAGATTACGCGAATAATTGCTTCATCATTTTCTAAATGGTTAATTTGACTTTTGATCGCTTCACTAGTTCCGTGTACATCAGATTTAATGATGACATTAAACACTTTCTTACCATCAAGCATATCAGTGTTTGCTTTTGAACTTAATGCACTCAACTTATCATGAGCGGCTTTTTGTTCAGCAAGTTTTTTAGCAAACTTTTCATCATTTAACCCAATAAATTTATCGCCAGCATCAGGAGCATAATTAAGACCTGAAACAATGGCTGGAGCCCCTGGTTCAACTTTATCTGTTGGTTGTTTGTGTGAATCTAATAACATCCGAATTCTTCCGTATTTTGAACCTGCAACGATAAAATCACCTTTATAAAGAGTTCCGTTTTCAACAATAATTGTTGATACAGCTCCAACACCTTTATCCACACGTGATTCAATTACAGTTCCAATTGGATAACGCTTTGGATTAGCTTTTAAATCTAAAATTTCAGTTAAAAGCATAATTTGATCAAACAAATCATCAAGTCCTTGTCCATTTAAAGCTGATCCATAAACAATTTGGGTATCTCCACCATATTCTTCGATAACCACTTCATTTTCAGCTAACTCACCCTTGATGCGATCTAAATCTTTATTTGGTTTGTCCATTTTATTTACAAACACAATTATCGGTACTCGAGCGGCTTTAGCATGACTAATTGCCTCTTTAGTTTGTGGCATAACTCCATCATCAGCGGCAACAACTAAAATAACAATATCAGTAACTTTAGCACCCCGAGCACGCATTTGAGTAAAGGCTTCATGACCTGGAGTATCAATAAAGGTGATCTTATTTCCTTTGTGTTCAATTTGATAAGCTCCAGTATGTTGGGTAATTCCACTATTTTCAAACCCGACAATATTTGAATTTCTAATTTTGTCAATTAATGTCGTTTTACCGTGGTCAACGTGCCCCATAACAGTGATAATTGGTGCTCTTTTAATTAAATCTTCTTCTTTATCAATGAAACTAACTTCATCAAGGAAATTAGTTGCATCTACATTTGTTTCTTTACTAAAGTCAAATCCATATTCCAAGCAAAGTTCGGCAATTTCTTCTTCTTCTAAAATATAGTTAAGTGTTCTGGCTTTCCCTTGCATAAAGAAACGCTTGATAATATCGTTTGGATTTTTCTTAACTTTATTGGCAAAGTCAACTATACTCATTCTTCCTGTAAATGTGAATACACCATTTTTTAATTCAGTTTTAGTTGTTACTAATTGTTCTTTAACATCATGCACATTACTAATTCTGTTGTTTTTTTTGTTCATTCAGTACCTCCAACAGTTCTTGTTCTATTTTCAAATAATTATCATTTGAAACATTAAACCTAAAAACTCTATTTAAAGCTTTGCTTTTTTTAAGCTTTTCTCAATTATCTAAAGAAAATTGAAAATATGCTCCACGACCTTTTAAATTTTTGTCAAAATCAAGAAATATTTCTTGTTTTTCTTTTCGAAGAGAAAAGCGTGTTAATTGTTCAACAGGTAAAATCTGACCTGTGACAATACATTTTCGAGTGTAATTATTATTTTTTCTTTTCTCATTCATCTTCAAAACCACTAAGATCAATATTTAGATTTAAATCAAGTCCATAATTAGCTAAATCGCTATCTACCTTGAAATCTTTTAATTCAACTTTAGCGTTTTTATAAGCTTTAACAACTGGTTTTTCACTGTTTGGATCGGTGGTATTTTCGCTTTCTTCTAATTGTTCTTTATCATCAAAATCCCCAAATTCAATTTGATCAACAAAATCATAATCATTGTCATTCTCTAAATCAAAACTAAGAGCTTCTTCACTAAATAAATCATCTAATTCAGATTCTACAAGTGTTTTTGGCTTGTTATTTGTGCTTTTTGGTTTATTTTGGCTAGTTCCAAAAAAACTTGAATTATTTTTTTGATTTTCATTAAATTGAGCCACATCATCAGAAAATTCGCTCATATTAATTTCAATGCCTTCAAAGTATCTATTTCTTTTTGAATCTCTTGGATTTTGTTTTGTCGATCTAACAAATTCATGTTTTTCATAAAAGCGATTTGGATTAAAGTCAATTTCTTTTTCATGAGCTTCTTCAACGGTTAAAATTTTAATTTTAGAATTAGTAATTTTAATCGCTAAATCAATATTAGATCCACCTTTACCAATAGCGTTTTTCATTTCTTCTTGATCAACAATAGCATAAAATGTTTTCTTATCTTCTACTACATCTAAAACTTTAGCTGGAGAAAGAGCATTTTTGATATATTCATAAATGTTTGTTGAATATTTAATAATTTCAATTTTTTCACCATTTAATTTTTGTGAAATAGCAAGAATGCGCTTTGCACCTTCTCCAAAAATACTTCCAAATGGATCAAATCCTGTTGAGCTTTCTGTTGCTTTTAACGAGATCTTAGTACGAACACCTGGATTTCTTTCGATCTTAACAATTTGAAGTAATCCTTCTTGAATTTCAGGAATTTCGTTTAAAACAAGATCTCTAATTCGATTTGGTGAATCAGTAGTGACTTCACAAATGCTTAATCTATTTTCTGGATTAACATGTTCTAAATACACATCTAAATATGATCCTAAATTCATATCTAAAGATTTATTCACTTTTGAAGCTGGTAAAAAGGCTGTAACCCCATCTTCAAAACGTAAGTTATATGATCCGTTTGAATTTCTTGATAGCACTTCAGCTTTAAGTTTATTTCCAACAAGCGGTAAATAACGTTGATAAATTTTTTGTTTTTCAGTGATTTTGAAATTTTGATAAAAACCATTTTTAATTGCTACTTTAGTCTTATCAGGAATGATTTCAAAATCAAATAAAATTGCAAAATTATCACCTTCAGATACTTTTGGATTGATTTTACGGGCTTGTGCAAGCGGAATAAAACTAATTCTTTGAATATCTAAAGCCTCTTTAGTATCTTCAAAAATAAAATCATTTTCAACTACTTCACCATTAATATTACTAATTATTACTTCTTCGTTTTTCTCGTCTAAAGTGAAAACAATTTGTGCTTCTGGATCAATATCTTTATTGATTGCTTTAGTTGTTTCAAACGAAAAAATTTCCAAAACTTCCGGAAGCGAAATTTGGTGTTTATTAGCATATCCTGTAGCAATTAAATATCATTTGTGATTGACAGTTAATTCGAATGTAGTTTTTTTTGCCATTTATAACTCCTAAAATTTAATATAAATTTCCCCATTTTTAATATTTGATATTTGCATTTTGATCTTTCTAATTCTTCCTTTTTGATTTCACTGTAGAAGAATTGATTGTGGATCAGCTTGGATTATTTTACCGATCATTGTTTGTTCCTTTTCAACCGGCTGAATAAAATTAAGTTTAACCATTTTATCAAGATAAAGATTTAAATTTGCTAAATTTAAATTTAAATCTTCTCCTTTAGAAAGCACTTCAATGTTGAGGTCACTTGGATAGGCATTAATTTGCTCTAAATAACTTTCAATATCTCGAGTATATTGAACTACTAAATCTAAATCGCTTGCATTCACTTCAATTTTTAGCGTTTTACCAAAAGATTCTTCACTAACTTTTGCTGATAAAATCTGGTCGTTAAATTGTTCTTTCAAAACTTTTAAATAATCCATATTGCCCCTTAAAAACACAAAAAGTTGCGTCAGCAACTTCTTATATATAATTTGAAGATACCTTAATTATAGCACATAAATCTGTTTTTTTGAGCATCAAATTTTTCTTCAAATGGAATAATGTGAATGTGAGTGTGGAAGACAGTTTGTCCAGAATTTTCACCGGTATTAACAATTAATTTAAAGCTTCCAATTCCTTTGTCAACCACTAATTCTTGTGCTAGTTTTCTAGCAACTTTCATTGCATGTAAGTAAGTTTTTTCGTCATTAAGTAACATGTTTTGTTCTTCTGAACGAGGAATAACTAAAAAGTGCCCTTTTCGACATGGAAATGCATCTTTAATTGCAACGACTACATCATCTTCATATAAAAATTCCGCAGGAATTTCTCTGGCTATAATTTTTGAAAAAACGCTTCTATTTGACAAAATTTAATCCTTTCAATTTTCTTTAATGATACCATTTTCTTAGTGATTTTTATTAAATCTGGTTTTTATCAGTAAAATATTAACCAAATATATGTACTTATCTGAAAAATTAATAATATTTTTATTTTTGTTTATTATTTAATAAAATCCAAACCTTTTAATTTATCTTTAATAATATCGTTTTCTAACGAAATTTTATTTCCTAAATCTATAAACGCTTTTTTAGCGGTTTTATAGATATTTTCTCCACCAAAAATAGCCAAATAAATTTTGAGTGTATCAAATTTGGCAAAATATGGGGTTTTATCAAAACTTAGAATTTTAACTTCTTTAACTCCTTGAGTTACTGTTTTTGCAATTGGTGCGATCACATTTAAGTATGTGACTTTAATTTTTTTATTATCATTAGTAACCTTAATGGTTTCGCTTAATTGCCCTTTATTATCAACACTTACTAATTTATTATTGGTTAAATCATAAAATCCTGATAAATTAGATGAATTATTTTGTTCTAGTAAAAATGTGATTCCTGTATTAAGAAAATAATCGTTTAACGAAGAGCTTAATCCCTCATATCCGCCTAAACTTTTTTCAAAATCACCATTGTTAAATAGTAAATCTGATGTCGCTACCTTTAAAGCTTCTTTTTTATTCTTGAGTAGATCATTATAGTCTTTTATATTGCTAATAGTTCGACTAACATTTGAGAAAATATCATTAGCAGTATCTGATGTATATTTTCAAATCTGTGCGATTTTTGTTTTTAAAACATAATCAATTAAGTTAAATTGAGTTAGATCATATTTTTCTTTATTAGCATCATATGAGTCTTTATTGACAATTTTCAAATCATTTTCAGAACTAATTTCAAAGTATTTTTTAACCAATAAAAGTCTATTGATATTAAATTCAACATCAGTTTTATTTTTGTTAAATAAAACTTTAAATTGCTCTAATGTAGGAGTTGAGTTAGCTAAAAATAAATCATTTGATTTGTCATTTAAAATTTTAAGTTCGTTTTCATTAAATAAAGCTTCATTTTTTCACTTAGTTAATGATTTATATAAAACAAATGGATCACTAATTTGTAAATTATTTAAGTAAGTTCTATAAGCACTATAAGTTTGATTTAAAAAAGTTGAATTGGCTAAAAGTGTGCTTTCACTAATAGAATAGAGTTTTGATAAAGTTGCTTTTAACCAGAATCCTTCGGCTATTTTTTCTAAATTAGCATTTTTAAATTCATTTTCTTGTTTACTTCTAGCTTCAGTATTAACAGTGGCTCCACATGAAACAGTAAAACTAGTGCTCGATCCTAAAATCACTGAAGAAAAAATCAGTTTTAACAAATTTCTTCTTTTCATTATTGAGCTCCTTTAGTAATTTCTTCGACAAAAGATGTTAATTCATCTAATGCATTTTTGTTTGCTGTTTCAAATGGGTTATGATTAATTACTCTCTTAATAGAACCTTGGTCAACCACATAATTGTAGCTATTTCCACTTAATTTTTCATCGAGTCATTTTGAAAGAGTTGAAATTAAATCAGTTTTGTTTTGGTCGTGGATCCCTTCTAAAATTGAATTATTTTCGGCTTTCAGTGTATTAATATCATCTTGAGTATATTTTTGCTTATTATCGCTGAATTTGTTGGTTTTAGTTAATAAATAATCTTGAAATTCTTTGTTATTAAGAGTATCTGCAAGGACAACATTTTTAGTTCATACTTTGTTTAAAGCGTCTTCAATTTTAAAGAATGAACTATTCCCATTAGCAATTGAAGATAAATCATTTTGTAAATATGTAAATAATAAATCTAATTTGTCAATGACTTCATTTCTAACAAGATATGTCCCTTTTGGATCAACGATTAATTTAGCCCCTGGTAGGTCTGATAAATTATATGCAAATGAATAAAGATTTTCATTGTTAACTTGTAAGTTGATGTGTTTATTAAATTGTTCTTTGATTATATTTGCAAATTCTGCATCGCTTAAATTATTAAATAATGAATCAATATATCTATTTAGTGAATCCAATTTGGCAATAGCTTGATTTTTATTAGTAATTTTTTTTATCTCGTCCAATTGTGTTTGGATGTTATTTTTTATATCACTTGAAAATGCAGGTGTAAAGAGATCACTTAATGAAATACTTGGTAAATTATCAGTTTTAAGACTGACTACTAAAGGTATATTTTTTGATAATTCTGATGCAAAAGTAGTTACTCCAGCCGATCCTAAATTAGTGGTATCAACTGTTAAAACATCTAATAAACTTTGAGTTTCTGATCTTGATTTATTAAGATCTTGAACGCTTTCTCCTGAAGTTGGAATAAAGTAATTTTTAGCTTCTTTAAAACTTTTAAGTACATCAATATTTGATTTAATTTCAAATGAATTATCTTTGCTAAAAATTGTATATTTTGCAAGATTGATTAAGGCTTCTTTGTCTTTTTTGTCAAATTGTCATTCTAATGAAAGATTTGCATTAATTTTTCCTGGTAATTTATAAATTGTAGGTAAAATGAGTTTATTCAATGAAAAATACTTCTCAATAAGTGGTTTAATTGACTTAAACTGGTTAATATATGATTCAGTAGTAATTGTTGCAATTCTTGTATTATCAGTTTTTGAAACCGCGTAATTAGCTTCTTTAACATTGTTAGCATCTTGTGCAATGAAATAATTAAATATTTTTTCGCCTTTTTTAATTAAAACTACTTGAGATCCGTTTTGAGCAACCACTTGCCCATTTTGGTCAACTTTAGGAATATCTATACTTGCTACTCTTTCGATTTCTCTTAAAGCAACATTTTTATCAAGCTTAATTTTATAGTGTCTTAATGCTTCGCTTTCAATCACTTTAAAATTTAAAAATTCAAGTGCTTCTTCTTCAGTTGCACTTTTTCCATACTCTTCTTTTTTACTTAATTCTTCGGAAAATTGTTTTTGTCAGTTTTTAAATCCATAAACTGCAATGATTTGGTTTTTTAGATCTTTTAATTTATTTTCATTATCCTTGTTAATATCAGAAAAACTTTTTAGTGCAATATCATTTCTTTGTGCTTCGCCATTATAAAGTGATAAATTTCAAATTCTTTGGTACTCTTTTGAGGCTTCAACTTCTTTGTTGTATCAAAAAAGAACAGCTTCTTTATAAAGTTGATCTATTTTTTGAGTAGTTTTATCATCGGTTCCTTTGATTAGTTCTAAAGTTTGTCCAACTGTTAAGTCTTGTTTTTTACCAGAATTATCATATTTAAATAATACAGTATCATCTGAAAGTGGCTCAACATAATTAACTTTATTAACACTAATTCCTAGTGGAACGCTAATTGAAGTGATTACTGCTGCTCCTAAAAGCCCAAGAGTAATGAACATTCATTTTTTTCGTTTTTGTGATTTTGTACTTGCTTTTTTTTCTTCGTGTTTTGCATTAATTTCTGAAAGTTTCTCGAAAAACGATTTTTGTCTTTTGGCCATTTTTCTCCTAAATAAGAAAGTAAACATACTTAAAATAGTTTTGTTCTAATTATAGCAGAAAAGCTCCTTTTTGCTGGCTTATATTATCAAGCGAAAAAAGTGATTTTTAGCTAAATTTGTTGACAAACAACTCAAAAATTATATGCTTTCTTTTTTGTTTTGGATTTATAATTTTTAATTTATAATTAAAAGGCAATATATCTTATTGCCTCTGCTAGTGGGAGATATTTTTATCGCTAGACCACAATATCGAAAGGATACACACAAATGGCAAAAGAAATTCTTAAAAAAGCTAAATTGCAATTTCCTGCCGGAAAAGCTAAACCAGGTCCTGCTCTTGCTGGAGTTGGTGTAAATATGCCAGAATTTACCAAAGCATTTAACGATGCTACTAGAGATCGTGGTGATGAACCAGTTCCTGTACTTATCACAGTGTACAAAGATAAATCATTTGATTTTAAACTTTTTACAGCCCCTGCTTCATACAAAATTAAGCAAGCTGCTAAAATTTCATCTGGTTCACAAAAATCAAAAACACAAATCGTCGCAACAATTAAACTAGAAGATTTAAAAGCAATTGCTGAATATAAGCTTCCAGATCTTAACACTGATGATGTTGAATCAGCTATGGCAATTATCGCCGGAACAGCAAGACAGATGGGCGTTTTAATCGAAGGATGAGACGATGTTGCTAAAGCCAAAGCACAAGCTAAACAAAAAGCTAAAGCTGATGCTCTTGCAAAAGCAAGAGAAGAATCATTAAATGCAGCTGCTCAAGACCTTGTCCAAACTAAAGGTCAAGCAATTAATGTTGAATTAGTCAAAGAAGAAACTTCATCAGAAACTCAAGGAGACAACTAATGGCTAAAAGATTATCAAAAAACTTAAAAGCAGCTCGTGAATCATTTGATCGCAATATTGCTTACGAATTAGATCAAGCTATTGAACTTGCTAAAAAAACTTCTTACGCTAAATTTGACGCTTCAATTGACCTTGCATTTAACTTAAACCTTGATGTACGTAAAGCTGATCAGCAACTTCGTGGGGCTGTTTTACTTCCTAATGGAACTGGTAAAACCGTAAAAGTACTTGTTGCTACAAACAACCCTGAAAAACAAAAACTTGCTAAAGAGGCTGGAGCTGATATTGTCGTTGACGGTCAAGCTCTTGAACAAAAAATTAAAGAAGATGATTTTGATTTTGATGTTATGGTTGCTGACCCCACAATGATGCCTCTTCTTGGTAAATATGGGAAAAAACTTGGTCCTAAAGGACTTATGCCAAACCCTAAAACTGGTACTGTAACTCCAACACCTGAAAAAGCTGTTGAAGAACTTAAAAAAGGGAAAGCTAATTATCGTACCGATAAAGCCGGAATTGTTCACTCTCTTATCGGAAAAGCAAGTATGCCAACTGAGCATCTTGTTGAAAACGCTAAAACATTAATTAATTTAATTAAAAAACTTAAACCTGCCGCCGTTAAAGGAACATATATGTTAAATTTAACAGTATCAGCATCAATGGGTCCAAGTGTTAAAATTAAATTAGATAGATAAAATCAGGTTTTCCTGATTTTTTGTTTGTTTTAAATTCAAAAAGAATTATAAAAATACAGAAATAAATCTGTATTTTTAAATTATTAATTTGAAAAATTTTAATTATCAAATACCAAAAATTCCGCTAGTTCTTTGTGCATATGTTAACAATTTGCCATCATCAGCTGTATCTTTATATACTAAGAAATCACCAATGTAGGCACAGCAAACTGCAACAGTAGCAAGAAACAAAATAATTAATACTATAAGGAATGCAATCAGAATTTTTCGTTTTGTACTTTTTTTTGTTTTTTTGATCATAATTTGTTTCCTAACTATACTATGTATAACTATGGGTATCAAAATAATTTTACTAGATTTTGAAAAAAAGATAAATTTTTATTGTTCAGTTTATCAGCATTTATTTGCTTTTTTTATTATTAACACATTATAATTATTTTAATGATTAAGAACGAATATACAGCCAGCGATATACAACAACTAAAAGGACTCCAAGCAGTTCGAAAACGACCAGGAATGTACATTGGAGGAACTGATGTAAATGGTTTACATCATCTAGTTTGAGAAATTGTGGATAACTCAATTGATGAAGCGTTAGCAGGTTATGCTAATGAAATTTCGGTTACCTTGAAAAAAGATTATTCAGTTGTGATTAGTGATAACGGTCGCGGGATTCCTGTAGATAAAGTTAAGGGAGAAAATAGAACTGCTGTGGAATTAGTCTTTACTGAGCTTCACGCTGGAGGAAAATTTCAAGAAGGTGCTTATAAAACTTCTGGTGGTTTACATGGAGTTGGTTCTAGTGTGGTCAATGCTTTATCAACAAAATTGAGCGTAATTGTATCTCGAAATGGTTTACAATATTTAACTGAATTTGAACAAGATAAAATTATTACCCGAACTAAAGAAATTGGAACATCAAAACACAACGGAACTATTGTTCAATTTTGACCAGATTACAAACTTTTTAAAAATTCAAAATTAAACGTGAATACAATTAGCGAGCGTTTAAAAGAAAGTTCATTTTTAATTTCAGGTTTAAGAATTAAATTAACTGACGAAAACACAGGTTTTTACGAAGAATACGAATATCAAAATGGTTTAAAAGCTTTTTTAGAATTTTTAAATGATTCCAAAGAATCAACTACTCCAGTAGCTTATTTTTCAGATCAAAAAAGAGATATTGAAGTTGAGTTTGCGTTCCAATGAACTGATTCATATAATGATTTTTGTTTAAGCTTTGTTAATAATGTTAAAACTCGTGATGGCGGAACTCATGAAACTGGTTTAAAAACTGCTTTCACTAAAGTTTTTAACGAATTCGCAAACAAAGAAAATGTTTTAAAAGGAAAAAATTCATTTGATGGAGATGATATTCGTGAAGGATTAAGTGTTATATTATCACTTAAAATTCCTGAAAAAATTCTTGAATTTGTTGGACAAACCAAAGATAAATTAGGAACTCCTGATGCTAAATCTGTTGTTGAAGAAATTGTTTCTAAACATTTAGAATTATGAATCGCCGAAAACAAACAAGTTGCTAAAAAAGTTTTAGACAAAATTAAACGTGCATTTGAAATTCGACAGGAAGAACGTAAACGCAGATTAGAAGCACGTAAAAGTAAAAATGTTTTAAAAGAAAAAACTATCCTTAGCGATAAACTAACACCAGCAACAAGCAAAAAACCAGAAGAAAAAGAATTGTTTTTGGTCGAGGGAGATTCAGCTGGGGGTAGTGCTAAAAGCGGAAGAAATCGTCAATATCAGGCCATTTTGCCACTTCGTGGTAAGGTGATTAATTGTGAAAAATCTAAACTTTTAGAAATTTTAAAAAACACTGAAATTGGAACCATTATTAACACAATTGGTGCAGGTTTTGGAAAAGATTTTGATCTTTCCAAAGCTCAATATGGTAAAGTCATTATTATGACTGATGCTGATACAGATGGATCACACATCCAAATCCTTTTACTCACTTTTTTCTATCGTTTAATGAAGCCGTTAATTGAAGATGGAAGGGTTTATTTTGCACTTCCACCTTTGTATAAAATTACTAATAAAACAACTAAAAAATATCAGTATGCATGAGATGATGATGAATTAAGTGAAATTATGCAAGCATCTAAATCTAACATTGAAATTCAGCGATACAAAGGACTTGGTGAAATGAATGCCGATCAATTATGAGAAACAACTATGAACCCTGAAACCCGTACTTTAATTCGTGCCACAATTGAAGATGCTTCACTTGCTGAACGGAGAGTTAGTGCTTTAATGGGAGAAAATCCACAATCCAGAAAAAACTGAATTGATAAAAATATCGACTTTACAAATGATGACGATTTTTTAGAGAAAATTCAAAAAATTTAGATTTATACTACATTTTTGTCTAAATTTTCTATAAACAAAAAGATAAAGAAAAAATAAATGATAAGCACAAAAAGCAGAACAACTTTGATTATTCTTTCATTATTCTTAGGAGTTTTTTGAATTGATCGCTTTTATGCAGGAAGAGTTCTTCTAGGAATTTTAAAATTATCAACTGTTTCATTTTTGGGTATTTGAATTCTGATTGATTTAATTTTAGCCATTACTGGAACAATGAAAGACGAACAATGACTTATGATTAAAAGATGATA
Organism: Mycoplasma sp. 1578d; assembly: GCF_024582695.1. Classification (NCBI taxonomy): domain Bacteria; kingdom Bacillati; phylum Mycoplasmatota; class Mollicutes; order Mycoplasmatales; family Mycoplasmataceae; genus Mycoplasma; species Mycoplasma sp. 1578d. Next base: position 22,261 of record NZ_CP102081.1, on the reverse strand, counting down.
ATAAAAAAGTGCTAAGCACTTTTTTATTTGATAAATTGTGATAAATATTTTGCAATTCCCCCATTTTTGTATGAATATGGTAAAACTTCATCTGCAATCTTTTTGTATCCTTCAACTGAATTTTTCATTGCTACAACTTTGCCAACAATGTGTTTAGTTGAAGCATCATTCATTGAATCGCCAATATGAATGGCATCTTTGGGATTAATTCCTAATTGTTCACACAAACGCTTTTCTGCTGACCCTTTAGAAACATTAAACGCAGTAATTTCAAGGAAATTATTTTTATTTCCACTAAGTGAAATTGTTAAGTCTCCAGCAAACATTAAACTTCATTTTTTAGCTAATTTTGCTAATTTACGTTTTGAAGGGTCCCAAATTAAGGCTTTATAAGCAATAAAATCATTTCTAAAATCTGAATAAGGACGGGCTGAATTATGTCCTAATTTTAAAATAAACCTAAAGAATTTGTTCCGTACAAAACCCATTCGTTTGGGATCGGAATTAAAAATAACCGAAACCTTTTCGATATAAATTTGGTCAAAGAGTTCTTGAACTACTTTTCTTTTCATTTGAAAACTTTGAATCTGATTGTCATTAGTTACAATTTGAGCACCATTTCAAGCGATAAATGTGTCTAAATCTGCTTCTTGTAAAATTTTTCGAGTGTTTTGATTATTCGGTCTTCCGGTAGAAATTACAATTGGAATTTTTTTATTAACTTGCTTAATAGCATTAATATTTTCTTTACTAAAATGTTTTTTGCCTTTAGTTTTAGCATCAAGAGATGTATCATCTAAGTCAATAAAAATAATTTTAGGTTTTTTCATGTCTGTATAATTATACACGCTTAAATTGTATAAGAATCAATAAATGGATAAAGAGCAATATATTGTATTGCTAATTTAAAAAAAATTAAAAAAAGATCTTGTGATCTTTTTTTAATCATAAGTAACTCCTATTAAATTTCTAGCTCAGTTAATAAATTGGGTATAGGCTTTATTTAAATCAGGTTGGCCTTTAGTAATTAATAAAGATTGTTTAAATGCATATTCAACTAATTGTCCGTAAATTTGTGCATTTTCAAAACAAGGAATTAGACCAAGTATCTGAATCTTGTCGGGATAATATTTAGAAATTAGGCCATATATTTGAAAAGCGAGCGTTTCTAAAAAAAAGTTTTCAACTTTAATCGAACCAATTGTAATTAATTTAATAGCAGCTTCTTGATCTTCAAATTTGGGCAATAAGATTCCGGGCGTGTCCATAAATAAAAATTCACCATTAACCACTCACTGCTTTGTTCTTGTAACTCCTGGATAATTAGCAACTTTAAGACTTGCCTTTGATGAAACTAAGTTAATTAAAGTACTTTTACCACAATTAGGAATACCTACAACAAAGGATTTTAAGCGTGATTTAAGTAATCCTTTAGCTTTGTCTTTAGCAATTTTATCTTTCATTATGCTTTTGACGGCATTTAAAATCACTTGTTTTGATGATTTTTTTCTCAAATCTAACCATAAAACTCTCGAACCCTTAAATCGATTATTAATTTTATCTTTTTTAGTTTTATCCATTAAATCGCTCTTTGTTATTATAAATAACCTTGGTTTTTGTGGTGATATGTGATCAAACTCTTCATTATATGAACTAATTGGACAACGAGCATCAAGAACAACGATAAAAAGATCAGCTAAATTGGCTGATTCTTTTATTTCTTTCATTCCTTTAGCCATATGACCGGGGAATCATTGAATAACAGAATTATAGTTATCATTAATTTTGTCTTTATTCATCTCTTCTCAGTTCTGATTTTAATCTTTCAAGTTCATACTTAAATTCTTCTTTTTCTGCAAGAGCTTGCTCAAGTTGTTTACTATATTCCTTGATTTTAAAGTTAATTGTATTAATTTCAATAATTTGGTTTTTCAAGTTAGTGACTATTTCACTTAATAATAAATCAACTTCTTCTCTTTTATATCCTTTAAGTGATAAATGAAATGAGGTGTTTTCAATCTTTTCAATAAGTTTATTTATTCTGTCCATCTTTATCCTTTATTATAAATTTTGTTCAAAACAATAGCGGCACAACATGCTACATTTAAGCTTTCAAACGCTATTGGTATATAAACAGAAATATCACAAACATCTTGAACTTGTTTTGATATTCCTTGTCCTTCGTTTCCTAAAACAATGGCTATTTTAGAATTTTTAAAGTTAACTTGTTGCAATTTTTGTGCATTTTGATTTAAAACTGTTGAATAGATTGTAAATCCTTGATTTTTTAAATTAATTAAAAAATCAACAGAATTGTTAATTTTAAAAACATTCAAGTCAAACAAAGCACCTTGAGATGAACGAATTATTTTATCGTTATAAAAATCAAAATTTTCAATGGCTACACTATCAATGTCAAATGCTTTTGCTAGTCTTAAAATAGTTCCAATATTGCCTGGATCTTGTAAATTATTTAAAACTAAAATTTTGTTTATTTCCTTTTTAGGTTGAATAAATTTACATTTTGCCACTATATTTTGTGGATTTTGAGTAAAAGATAAATGTTCAATAATTTCACGTGACACTAAAATTGAATTCTTATATCTTGCAGATTGATGCTCTTCGATAATTTCATTTACTAAATTATGTTTTAACGCTTCTTCAACCAAATGATATCCTTCGATCAAAAAACTTTGCTCTTGATTCCGATATTTTTTGTGTTTTAATCTTACTAATTGCTTGACTTTTGGATTATTTTTACTTTTGATTATGTCCATTAATTAGAAAATATTTCCCTTTTTCGATTTCAAATTTTGACAAATCTTTAAAATCAAGCTGTCTCATGATTTCAAAACCAACAATACTTACACAATTTGCTAAATTAATTGATCTCATTGCATCGACCATTGGAATTCTTAAACAATTCTCAATATTATTTTTCAAAATTTCTTTGTCAATTCCAGTCGATTCACGACCGAACATAATTCATAATTCTTTATTATTGTTAAATTCAGTTTGATAATCTACATCTGAATAAGTTTTAAGTCCATATCTTGTAATATAAAAGATATTTTTATCTTTATATTTATTATAAAAATCTTGATAATTAGCGTGTACTTCGTGTTGAATATCTGAAAGCATTCTCCCTGCTCCATATCTTCTTAATCATTTTGGGTGCAAGTCAAATCCAAGCGGTTTAATGATATGTAATTTAGCTTTAATCGCAAAACATGTGCGAATAATATTTCCTGTATTTGGACAAATTTCTGGTTGATATAAAACAACATTTAGCATTTTTTAATTATATAACATTTGTGTTTTCATAAATATATGAATGTTTTTCATTTACTAAAAAATAAAAATAATTGGGATTATTTATAAGTTCCTTTTAAAGGAGTTTCTCAATTAAAAAAATATCGTAGAAGAATGAATTTTAAAACATTGAGGAGAATAATAAATTCAATTTAAAAACCACAATTAATATGAGCCAATTAAGTTAATATTGTTATTAGCTTTTGGATTACATATTAGAAATTGTGGTTTTTAAATTTGAAATTTCTTTTTGTTATTTATCTACTAATCAATTTTTATATCCTTAGGATGTTTAGTATTTTTGTTAGTTAGTATTTTTGTAATTTTTCCATGAGCAACATGAACAACTCGATCAGCAATTGGGGCAATTGAAGGATTATGAGTAACCATGACTATGGTTGTATTGAGCTTTTTGTTAATATCATATAAATAACTTAAAACAATTTCTGAGGTTTTATCATCAAGAGCTCCAGTAGGTTCGTCAGCAAAAATAATTTCAGTATTTTTAGCTAAAGCTCTTAAAATTGAAACTCTTTGTTGTTGACCTCCTGACATTTGTGATGGAAATTTATATTTGACATCATCCATATCAAAGTCACTGAATAATTGATCTATATCAATTTTCTTGTCTTTATCTTTTTGTAAATAAGCACCTGTTTCAACATTGTCATAAGCCGATAAATTTTGCAATAAATTATAGTTTTGAAAAATAAAGCTAATGTGCTCTCTTCTAAATAATGTTAATTGATTATCGCTTAAATAAGGTAAATTAACATCACAAACAATTACATGTCCTTTTGAAGGACGATCAAGTCCACTAATTAAGTTTAATAAAGTACTCTTCCCGCCGCCGGATTTACCATAAATCATAATGAATTCTCCACGATTTACGGTTAATGAAATATTTTTTAATACTCTTGTAATATTAGTTCCTGATAAATAATATTTACTTACGTCTTTAACTTCAATAATGGCATTAGGACTATTTTTTAAGTTTTTAAACTCATCCTTTTGTCGTTTGGTGTTAGTAGCACGAGTTAATTTACGAGCAATCGAATGATCGACAATAAAGTTATTATTTTCACTATCACCGTCTAAAATATCAAAAACATTTTTCTTGTTTATTTTGATATTTGTATTTTTCTTAGTGATTTGAACAATGTCTTCATTTTCTTTGCTTTGCTCATTAATTGTGGGTTCTGGTTTCTTTTTAAAAAACATTATTTACCTTTCAATAAGTCAATAGCTTTAATTTTATTAATATTTCTTCACGAAATAATTGAAGTAATCATAAATACCACAAAAATTACAATAAAGGTTAATCCAACACTAAATAGTGAAAGAGTTAGTGGAATGGCAATTGAAGCCGCATTTGTTAAAAATCCACTAAAGAAAGTAATTAATCCATACGTAATTGGAATTGATAATAAGATCGAAATAAGAATAAACGGAACATAGATTCCAAAGAACATTCGAACTTTTTCTTTTTGTGAATATCCTAGAATTGTTCAAATAGCAATATTCTTTTCGTTTTCGTTAATTAAAATAGTTGATACGATCACTAGAATAATCATTGACACAATAAAGGTTAGCAAGGTAATAAAAGTCACTATAATTTGTACCGTTTTAGCAATTGTAGTGGTAAATCCGACTTCAATATCTTTTGAATCTAATCCTTGAGCCGCCGCTACATAAGCTACATTGTCAAAAATTTCAGCAAATTTTCCAATTGCAGCATCTGGAGAAGCTCTCCCTTTATCATACACTTCTTGTATTTTTTGTGCATTTGCGTTTTTAGAATCAAAGTTTGGATCTATAAACTTGGCGATTTTTGCATCACTTCATCCTCATTTTTTAAACAATCCTTCTGAAGGCACATTAGGACTTGTTGCTTTACTTGCGAATAAAGCATCATAAATATTTTGTTTATCGACTAAAGTTGATGATTTTGTATCAAAACTTTGTAAAGCACCAGCATAACCTGAATATGAATAAACTGTTGCTGAATTAAGTAATTGTTGTGGAATTTTATCTTTTGATAAAATTCCATTAAATGGCCCATATTTAGGATTATTTTTTAATTTGTCTAATCCTGTAATTTTATCGGCTGCTTTTTTAGGAATAATAAACTCATTATTGATAAAGGTTGGATTAATTCCAATGACTTTAAAAGTATATGTTTTTGGATTTTCAATATACGTCAAGCCATTGAGTTTTGCATTAATTTTTTCTTCATAACGATCAGTGGTATTAAGTACTGGAATAGAAATTTGGCTTCCGATTGAAAGTTTGTATTTGTCTTTAACCACATTATTAATTACCAGCGGAATTGGTTCATTGAGCAATTCTTTATTTTGTTCAAAATTATCATTAAGTAATTTGAGTAAATTAATCCCTTTTTCATCAATTAACTTAAGTTGAGTGCTGTTTGGCATATAACCATAAAGACGAATTTGACTATTTTTATAATTTGAATCAACATAAGTATATGGTTCATCATTTTTATCGTTAAAGTAAATTCCAAAAAATGAAACAAAATAATCATTTATTGCACTTCCGTTTGGAATTTTAGCATATGCATTAACTAAAAAATCATGATATTCATCTCTAAATTTTGAAGTAGTAATCACAAAATCTTCATATTGATTTTCAACTTCATTTCATTTTAAATAATAGAATTTACCATCTACAGGGTTTTGAATATTCGGAACATAATGGAAGAAATCTTTTTTACTTTTGGCTGTTTCTTTAAGGTTTAATGTATTATCTTTGTTAAAGACAACAAATGATTGTGTTTTTTCAAGTAATAAAGCAATTTGATTTCTTAATTTATTAATTCTAGCTTTTACCGAATCAGGTAGATTATTATAAATCAAAGTTCATGGATCTAGTGAAACATTTGCATCAATTTTAAGGTTAACAGAGAATTGAGTAATCACGTGTGCATCAAACTCATTTGGATCCCCATTTTTACCGTCAATATTAATTGCGTTTGAATGTCCAACTTGGAAATATGAACTTTGAGTTTGATTAAACTCAGAAATATTTCCGATTGGAACATATAAATTATTTTTCACATCATTATCAAATGGCATTAATGCTCCACCTTGAATGGTTGGAGTAATGAGATCTAATTTATATGAATAATCACGATTTTGGTACGTTTTATTAATTGATTTTTCAAATACTCCTAGAGTTGAAAATTGGAAAATTGTTGCAATACTTGTGAGAATAATACTAAATCCAAAGGCTGATAATTTTCAAAAACTATTGAAAATTAATGAAGCTGAAAACTTGGTTTTAATATTATTTTTACTAAATAATTTCTGATATCTTTGTTGTAGATTTCCGATTGATAAATCAGCAATTCCACCCATTAATTCAATCGCTTTTCATCTGAGTGAATAAATAGTAATAATGAAAATTAATAACGACATTCCAAACATTGGAAGAATAACCGTTAATGCAAATGAAGTAAATGAGAACGAAAGTGTTTCAATTGGAATAGTTCAATACGCAGAAATAATTTTTAGTCCTAAAGCTTGATTAATAAATCCTAATAAGTATCCTGAAATTCCACCAACTAATGAAGTAATAAATGCAAACGCTGTCATTGAAAGTGCAATTTGCATTTGAGTATATCCTTGAGCAATTAAAATTCCAAGCACTTTATTTTTGTTTGATACATATCTTTTAATAATAAAAATGATTGAAATTGAAACAATAAAGATCATTAAAAATGATAATTGAAACGAGATTGCTGAAACAGATTTAATAATTTTTTCAATAGCTGAAATTCTTATTGATCGTTCAGGATTTAGCCCGTCTAAATCACTAGTTGAATAAGTTCAATTTGTTCTATTTGGGTTATCAATTGTGGTGCGAATAGTTTCATCGATTTGAGATTTCAATTCTTTTAAATCTGCATTGTTTGGTTTTTTTACTACTAAATATTCTTTAAGAGTATTTCCAATGTATGAATATCTAATTCTTGAAAAACCTTTATCATTAACGTATAAAATGGCTTGATTTTGAGTATCAACTTGTAAGTTGTTTTCATCAATAACTGGATATAAATAATCAAATGAACTATCATCTCCAACAATAATGAATTTTGAGCCATTAACCTCAATTAAAAAATCTTTGTCTAGTTTATTAATTAAGTCTTGAACTAAAGTTGGATTTTGCGGAATTGATCCAGTATAAATTTTCTTATTATTTTTAGCTAATCAAGCATAATTTGCTTTAACTACATATGAAGAACTTTGACTAAAGGTTAAGAAATTATTTTGAACAATTGGTGCAGTGATTGCATCCATTGACGCAATAATAAAATTAACTAAATTAATGCCAAAAACATTATATTTGCCATCTATATAATCTTGATTTTTCTTTCATCAAGTAAAGAAATCATCATCAATAGCAATTGCAAAGGTGAAATCACTTTCAATAGTTGAGTTATATGTTCTTTCAATAGCAAAATTTTCAATTCATTTTTTAAACTGATCAATTGGTAATTTTGCAATTTCTTCAAAGTTAATTAGTTTACTTTTTATAAAGTAAGCTAAGTTAATATTTTCTGATAATGAGAAATCAATATCATCAGTATTTGTTAAATATCAAACCAAAAGTTGTGGATAAAAGCTAATTAACAATGGATTAAGTACTACATCAGGAATTCCGATTGAGGAAATTGAAAAGGTTGTTAATGAATTAAAAATTTTGTCAATATTATTAACATTTTCTTTGATTAATGAATTGTTTAAAAATCCATTAATAAAGTTGTCAATAACAACTGATTGAAGTGCATGGTATTTTAATGGAACACCATCAATTGAAGATACACTTAAATCAAAATACATATTTGAAGCTGCTATTTGTGAAAAAGCAACCGTTCAACCAAACTCATGTTTTTTAATTGTATCTATAAATTCTGGATATTGTTGTATTAATTCATTTAATTTTGGATTTTTGTATTGATCACTTTCTTTATCAAAGAATAAATCTTTCATTTTATTTGGATTAGCTAGTGATCGTGAAATTCCAAAATTAGTTTCTTTGGCTAAAGCAATATTTTGCGAACTAGGTTTAAATAAATCAAAATTATTAAACGAATCAATTACTTCTTTTGAATTAGCTAATTCTAATCACTTGTTTAAAAATTCAATTCTTCGTTCATGTGAAACGTTTGCTAATTCTTTATATAAGATTCATCATTCACGAAATAGAGGTAAACCGTATTTTGAATATGAGTATTGATCTAATGGGTTATTGGCTAATATTTGATCAATTAGTTTTTTAATTAATCCATATAAAGGAGCTGAATTAAAATTATTGTTATAGTTTTTAAAGAAATAAGCAAGTGATCCGATACTTAAATTATTTTTATATTTTAAATCTGTTGTATTTAATTTTAATAAACTAAGAATTGATTCTCATTTTTCAATAAAGGATTTAAGCTCTTCTTTATTAAGATTTTGATCAACTTTTAAACCTAAAAATGAAACTAAAACATCTTTTTGTTCTTGAGTTAAAGAATCGTATTTTAATTCATTTAAGTTTTTAATTGAATTAAGAACTGGATCAATTATTCTTAATGAATTGCTTGATTCTTGAAAATTAAGGTTTAATAAATCAAAAAATCCTAATTTTTCATTATCATTTGTGGGAACATTAAAGAATTTTTTATCTGAAATTTTAATCGAAGTTCCTTTACTTGATAAATTAAGCATTTTGATAATTTGTTCTTTAAAAATTTTATCAGCACTAGGAACATTGAAAAATGATTTAAAGAACGAATAATAAATATCAATATTATTGACTGATCCAGCAAAATAATATTTAGTAACTAGTTCATTTTGACCGGTAATTTTATTAATCACAGGTGATGTTTGATCAAAATTACTTAATTTGATATTTTGAGATAATGTTTTTAAAAAGATATTTAAATCAAATGAATTTATAAAAAATTTTATTCCATCGATAAAGTTAGAATATTTTTTATCTGGTGGATTATTAACATTATTTATTTTTTCAATAATTTCATTAATATTTGCATCACCTGATGGTATAAACGATTTTAAAAGAGCTTTAATTCCACTTGGCGATTCAAATAATGCTTTTGTATTAAAATTATCTAAAATTTTATAAACAGCATTTTTAAAAATACTCTGATTTGAACTTTCGAATAATCAAACCATTATTTCAGTAATACTGATTTTTCTTTCTCTTTCAACGCCGTCTCTTAACTCTTTTTTGTTGTAATCTTTTTTAAAGAATTCATTAACTTTATCTGAAAAAGTTCGAAAATCAAATCCTGAAATAATATCTCTTAAGGCTTGTAAAAAGACTTTGGGATCCTTAATAAAATCAAGTAAACTAACTGGATCAATTATTTTATTTAAATCAAGAGCAAAAAGTCCATTAGTAAATGAATAAATATTCTCTATTTGAGTTTTTAAATAAGCTTTTTGCTGTTCTAAAGTGCCTTTTTCCTCTAAAATAGTGATTAAATGTTTTAAAACTGAATCCAGAATCCTTGATAAAAAATCACCTTTTGGATTGTGTGATAAACTATAGACTAAATCTAAAGCCATTTTAGGAACAATAATTAAATTAATGTTTCCTGAAGAAAAAATTCGTGCAAAATCATTTTGATTAATCGCGTAATTTGCTCCTTCAATAAAAGCATAAATTTCTTCTTTGGAAATAAAACCTTTTTTAATTAAATCTGAATCATATAGTGTTTTTTGAATATACTCAAGTGCTAAAGCTAATGAATTTTTGTTTAAAGCTTCTTGTAAAATATCAAATTTTGGTCCTCTATAATAAAATGGAAGTGATACAATGTTTGGAAATTGTGGATCAATTCTTCCTCAACCGTTTGGATTAACATAACTTAAACGTAAGGTTCAATTTTGACTAAGCATGTATTGATAAAGTTGCTCAGTAGTTAAAATTCCATTTATATTTTCTTTAAGCGAAACATTAACTCAGTGCGAAAAGGTTCCGTCATCATTATTAATCGCTTTAAGTAAAATAAAGTTTTTATAATCATTGGTTATCGCTACACCATAACCATTAAAATTATTTAATAAATTAGAATTTTCGTCTTTAATTAAATTAGTTAAACGATAAGTTTTCTTAGCTTTAAATGTTGATGAAATACCATTATTTTTATCTGTATAGATGACGGTATTATAACTATAATCTGGAATTAAATATTCAGGAAGAGGACTAATATTTCCTTTGGAATTATTTAAAATTTCTTTAGCAATAAATGAGTTAATTTGTTTAGTTTTAAAGAAACTATCAATCGAAGTTGATATTTGAGTTAAGGCGGTTTTATGAGTACTTTCATTAATCAATTTATCAACATTAAGTTCAACTCCGTTAACTAGATTTTGGTTATTTCCAATATTAACAAAGTGTAAAACAGTTTTTTTACCTTGATCATCAACTGAATCAACAGTTGTAGTTTGTCTTAAACCAACATTATTTTTATCTTTATCAACTAATTCAATTACTTTATCAGTAATATTTTTCTTAGTAATGGATAAAGCTCCTTCTCGAATAGTTTTAATGAGATTTTCTTTATATAGTTTTGAAGTTAAGATTTTATATTCTTCGCTATCAACTTGTTCAAAACCTTCAATTTGTGCAATAGTTTGTTCTTGATTGGTTATAAAATTAGCTAAATTAACTTTTTCTGGTTGTTCACTTTTTGGAGCTAATTGTAGTTTAATTTTATTAACATCTTCCATTGAAATAGTTAATGTGGAACTATTAATTAAAGATTGATTTTTTTGTGGATTTCCATTGGCATCAAAATAAGTGACAAAACGTTCAATATTTTTGTCTCAATATGCAAATCTACTATATTTAGTTTTTAATTTTTCATCATTACCATCAAAGATATTTGAAATAAAAGTTTTATACGATCCTTTTCATTTATCCTTATTTTCTGCATCATAAGTAGTGGTATATAACTTTCTTTGATAAAAAGTTTTTTCATTTTCTATTGCGGCTCATTTATTTGGAATTAAATAATCTTTATTTTCTTGAAATGTGAAGGAACGAGAAACATCAATAGATGCATTTTCGTTTCCAAATAATTGATTGTATGTAAAAGTTTGATTTAAATTAGTATTGTAATGTTCTTGTAAATTAGTTTCATCAGTAGGAAAATTAACTAAAACTGAATTAATCAAATTATCACGCACAAAAACAAATTCATTATCATTTAATGCAACAAGACCAAATAATCGAGCTAATTTATTTCCAAATATTTTATAAGATTGTTCTTGCTCTTCTCAATGTTTTCCTTTAACAAAATCAAAAGTGAGTTGATTGGTTTTTAAATTAACGTATAGTACTGGTAATTGTGAAAAATAAATTTTATTATCACTTTTTTCTAAATTGAGTAAATTTGAAATTTTATAATTTTTATCAAAGATAAAATTAACATTTTTATTAGGTTTTAATTCAACTTTATAGATTTCAAAATCATTTCCATTTTTAGTATAAGTATTAAATGAATAATTTTGATTAATCTTAAAATGTTTATTCGAACCTGAATAATCTAAAATAATTCCTTGTTGTGAAAAATTAGGGTCTAAAAGAGAATTATAAAATTTAATAAAATCATTTTTGCGAATGTATTTATTTGAAAACTCGCTATTTTGCCCAATAAAATTAGATAACAAAATATAATTGTCATTTATTAACTCAGTAACAATAATATTTCGGCTTAAACTGTATGAACCTGAAATGTAGTTAATGGGCTTATCATAATAAATTCCTCCGTTAGCTTGAGTAAGGCCATTAATATAATAACCATCATTAAAAAAAGTGCCTGAAGATGGAATATTTAAATCTACAGTTAAATCATGTCCATTTGAAAGGGTTTTATATTTATTATATTGAACTTTCATCACTTTGCTCATATCATGAAATAAAGTAAAAATTCCTGAAGAAAGAAAAATTAAAATAGTGAGACCTATTAAGGTTACTTTATTCTTTTTAAGAGAACGAAAAACTTCTTTGAATAAATTTCACATTTTAACCTCCTTAAATTGTCTTTACTTATTTTATAGCAAAAACAATTAAAAAGTAAATATAAATTATAACGCTTTTTGAAAAAATTTCCACATTTCCTAGATTTTTTGTGAAAAAAATACGGTAATACTTATTAACATATTAGAATTAAATTATAACAATATAGTTATGAAAGGGTACAAACTATGAAAAATCTAAAAATTGCAATTATTGGTTCAGGACAAGTCGGAATGAGCTTTATGTATGCTTGCTTCAATCAAGGGCTTGGTAGTGAATTCGGTATTATTGACGTAAATGAAAAACTACAAAAAGGAAACGTTCTTGATTTACAAGATTCAATTGGTAATGCACCAATTAATGTAAAAGTTGTTAAAGCAAGTTATGAAGACTTAAAAGACTATGACTTTATCTTCATTTCAGCTGGAAGACCACAAAAAGTAGGTGAAACAAGATTACAATTACTTAGCTCAAATGCTCAAATTATGAAAAGCATTGGTACATCAGTCAAAGAATCAGGATTTAAAGGAATTACACTTATTGCTTCAAACCCTGTTGACATTATGACTGCTGTATACCACCATGCAACCGGATTCGAGAAAAACAAAATCATTGGATCAGGAACTATTCTTGATACATCAAGACTTAAATTTGCTATTGCTCAACAATATGGAGTTTCATCACACGATGTTCAAGCATACGTTATTGGTGAACATGGAGATTCTTCAGTATCAGTAATCTCATCAGCTAGAATCGCTGGATTTAAATTAGAAAAATTCTCAACAGGTAATGTAGAAGAAGAATTGAAACAAGTTGAACAAGACGTTAGAGAAAGAGCTTACAGAATTATCGAAACTAAGGGTGCTACATACTATGGAATTGGAAATGGTATTGCTAACATTCTAAAACAAGTTCTTTACGATACAAAGGCTATTCTTCCAGTTGGAGCTTTATTACAAGGACAATATGGAATTAAAGATATTGTTTTTGGAACACCATGTGTTTTAGGTAAAAACGGAATTGAAAAAGTTCTTGAAGCTAAATTGAGCGAAAAAGAACATGAAAAATTAACGAAATCAGCAGAAGTTATTTCTACAAATACAGAAATAGTTCTTAAAGAATTAGGATTTAAATAAATCATAGTTATTAAATAATCAAAACGCACCTTTTAAAGATGCGTTTTTCTTTTTAACACATTGAATTTATATAAAAAGAAAACTCTTTAATTAGAGTCTTCTTTACTTTCTACAATTAATTCAGCTTCTTGTGCTTGTTCTTTTTGAGATTTAACTTCAGAATGATTTGTCTTTTCGTTTGTATTAGTTGATGAATTTTTATCTTCATTTTGAACTAAATTAATTAAACTATCTAATTCTAAATTGTCTTCATTTTGTTTTTTGTTTGCTTGTTTTTTAGGTGGAAGAGCCATGTGTTTAGCGATATATTCAATCTCTTCAGCAATAATGGTTTCTTGTTCGAGTAATAAAGTTTTAATCAATTCTAATAACTCAAGGTTTTCATTAATGATTTTAGTTGCTAAATCTTTAGCGTGGAAAATGATTTTACGCACTTCAAGATCAATTTCGTGACTAACCTGGTTTGAAATTCCTCCACCATTTGCTAAAGTTTTTCCAAGGAACGGATTTCCTTCTTCATCATGGTATTTAATAGGTCCAAGATCTGACATCCCAAACTCAACCACCATTCTACGAGCAATTGAGGTTGCTTTTTTAATATCATCACTTGCACCAGTGGTAATATGTTTGCTTCCATATTTAATTTCTTCAGCAGAACGACCACCCATAAAACTTGCAATGGTTGCTAAAAGTTCTTGTTTAGTATAATTATACTTTTCATTTTCAGGCATCATCAAGTTATATCCACCAGCATTTCCACGAGGAATAATAGTGATTTTTTGAACTTTATTTCCGCCTGGAATTTTAATTCCAACCACTGCGTGTCCAGCTTCGTGATAAGCAACTAAAGTTAATTCTTCTTTGGTAATAGTTCTTGATTTTTTGGCTGGACCTGACATAACTCTGTCAATTGCTTCATCAATAATTTCAGTAGTAATAACACTACTATTTTCACGCACAGAAAGTAAAACAGATTCATTAATTACGTTCTCAATTTGAGCTCCACTAAAACCTGGGGTTCTACGAGCTAATTTTTCAAAGCTAATTGATTTATCAAATCTTTTACCTTTAGCGTGTAATTTTAAAATTTCTTCTCTTTCTTTAACGTCAGGGAGTCCAACAGTAATAATTCTATCAAAACGTCCTGGACGTGTAAGAGCAGGGTCTAAAATGTCAGTTCTGTTGGTTGCAGCGACAAATAATAATCCTGAATTTTCCTTAATTCCATCCATTTCAACTAAAAGTTGGTTTAAAGTTTGCTCACGTTCGTCGTGTCCACCGCCTATCCCGCTTCCACGAGTACGTCCAATAGCATCAAGCTCATCGATAAAGATAATTGCGGGTGAATGTTTTCTTGCTTCATTAATTACTTGACGAACTCTTTTAGCTCCCATACCAACAAATAACTCAACAAAATTAGATGCTGATACAAAGTAGAAAGGAACTGAGGCTTCTCCAGCAGTTGCTTTAGCTAATAAGGTTTTTCCTGTACCTGGAGGTCCTCCGAGTAGAATTCCTCTTGGCATTCTTGCTCCTGCTTCTTCATATTTCTTAGGATTCTTTAGATAATCAACAATTTCTTTAATTTCTTCAATTGGTTCTTTGTTTCCGGCAATGTCAGTGAATTTCTTATCTGATTTAATTAATTGTGCAGGACTTTTGTCTTGTCCAAATGCACCTGATTGCCCTGAAATACTTCTGTTTAATGATCTAAAAATAAAGAATGAAATTATAATAATCAAGATTCAAGGAATCATTGAAATTAATAATTGAACGAAAATATTTTGTCTTGGAGTTTCAACAGATTGGGCTTTTCCAACAACAGCTATTATTTCGTTTTGTGCATTTTTAAAATTACCATAAAAAATACTATCAGGGAAAACTTTTGTTTCTCCTGTAATAGCTGTTAAATCATTTTTATTACCGAAAGTAATAAAAGATTTAGAACTTCCTTGATCTACAAAAACACCTGTAATTGTGTTTGAAAAAGGATTGGTTGTAATTTCCTTAAAATATGTATCATCACTTCTACTTGCGGCAGCAAGTTTAATATTTTTATCTAATTCATTAAGACTTCATTCATTTGGTCTTGAACTTAAACTAGTAATATAAAAAATTATTAAACCAATAGCAATAGCCAAGAAAATAGCGATAATTGCTATAGTAATAATTTTTCTCTTTTTGTTATTTTGCAAAGATTCCCCTTTCTCTATAATAGATAAATAAAATTATAAACTTTTTTATGTGATTTTTTCAGCGATAGCATAAACGTACTTTTAACTTAATTAAAGATAACTTTTCCCTTTATTTTTTTTAAATATCTTACTGATGATAATTTATAAACACTAGTTCTATTTTTTGATTTTATAAAATCAATAATAGATTGTAATTTTGAGTTAGAAAGTTTAATATCGTCAAAATTTTCGTTTATTAAAAAATAGAGAACTTGTTTTTGTTTTTTAATAAATTTAAATGTCTCTTGTGAATAATTATTATTTTTTCAAATCTTTATTTGCTTGTTAATAGAATACTTTTTAAAAATTAAAAATATATTTTTTAACCTGTATTTTGTGATTAAAAATTCTTTATACAATAAATTTTTATTTTTTAATTCTAATCGAATTTGATTCCGTTTATATTTTGGAATTTCGTTTGTATAATCATTAGCAAATTGAATATTATTTTTAATATTAAATTTAAGAATTGATTTTTTATTTAATTTAAAAATTAAAGGACGATAAATATTTAAATTTTTAAATTTAGAATATTTTTTAATTCCTCAATAATTAACTATTTTTTGTTTTTGAGTTTGAAATAAACAAGTTTCTAAAAAATCATCTTTATGATGAGCGGTTAATAAGAAATTAATTCCATATTTTTTTGAAATTTCAACAAAAAAATCATATCTTATATCACGTGCTCATTTTTGAAAATTACCCTTTTGATAATCTTCTTTTTGTAAAATTAATTTTTCTAAAACAAGATGGTATTTTTCACAATATTCTTCAACAATTTGCTGATCTTTTGATGAATCTGTCCTTTGATTGTAGTTAACAAAAGCTACAATTGGATTTTTATGTTTATATTTATTTAATAAAAACATGCTGTCAGGGCCGCCTGAAACAGCAATGATAATTTTTTTATTTAACTTCATTTTTATTTTGATTAAATTTATTCATAATTGTATAAATATCATTTTGCATATACGAAATACATGCTTCAGCAGCTACTTCAATAACATTATCTAAAATATAAAATTGCTCTTCAGTGAATTTACCTAATACAAAGCTTTTTAACTCACCTTTAAACGGAGTCATAATCCCAATTTTCATTCGTTTAAAATCAGTGTTTTTAAGTTTATCAATTACACTTAATACGCCATTGTGGCTCCCGCCACTGCCACCAACTTTAATACTCGATTTTCCAAGCGGGAAATCTTTTTCATCATGAATAATTAAAATGTCATCAGAATTAATATTATAATAATTAGCTAATTGCGATACAAACTCGCCAGAATTGTTCATATAAGTCATTGGCTTTGCGATTACAACATTATCTAATTTAATGAATTCACCATTAAATTTATTTTTATTCAAACTGATTTTGAGTTTTTCGCATATACGATCAATAACTAAAAAACCGGCATTATGTCGAGTATATTTATACTCAATTCCAGGATTGCCTAATCCAACAATTAATTTCATTATTCTCCTTGTAAAATGTATTTAAAATTGGTTGATATAGTTCTTTTATTGCTACTGTTTTGAGTTAATAATTCTAAATAATCGCAATTTGGTGTGGTAACAATGCTTAAATGTTTAATCGCACGAGATGTGGCTGTATAAACTAATTTTTTCGTAATCATAAATTTATATTGTGGATTAATAGCAAAAATAACACTATCAATTTCTGAACCTTGAAATTTATGAATAGTGATTGCATAAGCTAAATTAATTTGTTTTTTAAATTCTTCTTCAGAATATTTAACATTAATCACGTTATTATTCTTTTTAAATTCAACAACAATGAATTTAACTTTTTTATTCGGGCTGATAAGTAATTTTTTAATATAACCAATATCCCCGTTATAAACATCATCATTAATCCGGTTTTCGAGTTGAATTACTCGATCATTAATTTTAAAGTTAATTTCAGTATCAAATTTTTTAATAGTATAAATAATTTCACCATTATCATTGAGTTGTTTTTGGATGTGGTTATTAAGTTTAACAATCCCTAAACCACCTTTATATGAAGGTGTAAGTAAAATAACATTATCTAAATCATATTTTTTAACCTCGTTTAAATATAATTTAGTAATTTCATCTAAATAATTATTAGTATTAAATTGAAAAAGATCAACCACTTTATCCTTAAATACTGGTAATTGGTTATATTTAATTGCGTTAAAATGTTCAACAATTTCTTTAAATTCAGTACGAAAATTCTTTTCTAAATAAGTAATATTCGCTAATTCAAAATCAATTATTTCTTCAAGTAAATTCCCTGGGCCAATGGCAGGTAATTGTTCAACATCTCCAATTAAAATAATTTTCTCTAAATTTGAGCATGCATATAGTAATTTAGAAAAAATATTAATATTAACCATTGAAAATTCATCAATAATAACTACTTTGACATGAGCTAAATTTTTCAGTGTTTCATCATCAATTCCACGTTCATTCTTATCAATTTTAAGCATACTGTGGATTGTTCTACATTGTTCGTTGATTTTGAGCGAAATACTACTACTTGCACGACCTGTAGGAGTAATTATAAAATAATCTCTAAGATTTTTTAAACCATTTTGTTTTAATATTTTATTAATAAACTTAATCAAATAACTTTTACCTGTTCCTGGTCCGCCTGAAACTACTGAAATATTAAAATTTAAAAAATTTAAAAAAGCATTTTTTTGTTCATTGCTTAAGATATTAAACTCTTCACAAATATTGCTATTTAACTCCATTGGGTCTTTAGCGTTTATTTCTTTAAGTTTTTCAATAATAAACTTTTCGTTTTCGTATGTAGTATTTCTAGTTAGATACGAAATATCTCCAATTTGTCTAAAATATACTTTCTTTCGAGAAATTAAATATTTAAATTTTTCAATCACTTCTTCTTTTTTCAGATTTAAAATTTCACTAATATTTTTGGCTATATCAACAATATTAATTAAAGTTGAATTATTATTTTCTTGATCTTTTAATAAAAAATCAACATAAGCTTCAAAACGCTGTATGCTGTTCTGGTTTTGGGTATTTTTATAAAAAGTATCAAGTGAAAGAGCAAAACGATCTACCTCTTTGAGATCCATTTCGTGTATTAAATATAAAACATACGGAGATTTGAGTTTAAAATACTCTAAAAGCGGAACTGAAGGCTGTATTAAAGCTAAAACTTTTTGATAAAAAAGCTCCATATTGTATAAATAAAAAAACTTTTGATCATTAATTTGATCTTGTGAATTAAGATTCAAAAAAGATTCAATTTGAATTGTGTTTTCTTTATAATATTCTACAAAAGCATTGATTTGTTTATCACTTAATATTTCTCTTAATTCTCTTTGATTAGTATCAACATCTTTAATTAAATTAAAAATCTCTTTTGATCATTTATTATTTATTTTTTGAGCTGTAGTTTTACCAATATGCGAAACTTTACAAAAATATTCTTCTCATTTTATTTCTTTATTAACTGCAATAGGAATAAAAGATTCTAGCATTTTATTAGCACTAACACCTTTAGAATTATCTCTAAAAGTTATTTCATATTGTACGTACAAAAGAGGAATATTATTTCGTGCGTATAAAACTATCACCTTACCACCATTTTCAGGTTTAAAAGTTAATAAAGCTCAACTTGAATTTCTATCGCCTTTAATAAACTTGGTAAAATTCCCTCTTAATTTTTCTGAATTCATAATATTTTTATATTATATTAAATTTAAAAATTTAATATAAATTGAAAAAAATGGCTAAAATTTACTCTTCTTCTGCAACAACTTTAATCAATGTATCATTAACTCAGACAATATCGCCAGGTTTTATTTTAGAAGATCTTCCTTGCGGGGTTTCACCATTAATTTTAATTGAATTATTTTTAACAAAATATTTTGCTTGTCCGCCGGTTTGAGTTTCGTGGATCTTTTTGAGAAATTGACTTAACTTAATTGAGTCGCCTTTAATTTTTACTATCATCTTATCACCTAAATTCTTCTTAATGGAGTTATTAATTGCTTATTATAATTATTATTTTCTGAAATGAGTAATAAACGATCTTCTTTTTTGCTAATAAATATGTTTATAATTCCATTTTCTAAAACCGAAATAGCATCCTTTATATATTGAAAATCAAGATCAATTTCTATATTTGGTCCTTCTAAAGTGTAATTGGAAGTTTGTGCTTCTCCAATTCCGATTTCAGGAACTTCATAAACTACTTTAACTTCATTTTGATTAAATGTAAATTGTAATCTTCTTGATTTTTCTGATGAATAAAACAATGCTTTGCTAATTAATTTTAAAAATTCTTGTTTTTCAATTTTAATTGTTCGAGAAACATCAAAATTAAACAAGTTTCAAATATCCATATAGTTTAAATTAGTGGTTAATGTTTGAACTACTGTATCAGTATATGAAATTCCGAATTTACCTTGATTAAAAAACATAAATACTTTTCTATCAGCGTCTTTGGTAACAATTCTCTTTAAATTCCGAGCATCAATTGTTAAATTGATTTCAACGGGTTTAGAAACCTTAATGCTTTCAGTACTTAATCGATAAGAATCTGTTGATACGAAACGAATACTATTAGCACCATCGCTACTTACGTTAATACATTTATAAACTAGTGCGTTAAGTTTATCATTTGAAATACTAGCGGCTATAGATGCATTATTGATAGTTTTTTCAAGTTGAGCTGAATTAACCTCAGTTCGATTATCTTGATTATTGAAATCAATTTGAGGATATTGATGAATATCAATTTTAGTTAAAGTAAATTTAGTGGTTCCTTCATAAATATCAATTGAATTTTCATTAACTTTAAAAGTTACATATTTATTAAATTTCTTAATAATATTTTTAAGTATAGATGCATTAATTAAAACTTTTCCAACCTCTTCTAGATTTATGTTATTTTGTTCAATATCAATTTTTTTACGAGCTGAAATAGTTGCTGATTGTGCTGTTATAGTTAAAAAATCAGAATTTATATTAAAGAATAGGCACCTAAAAGGCATAAACGAATCTGAAGCATCAATATACAAACTCAAAAATTCTACAATTGGTTCGATTTTATTTTTTAGTATTGTGAATTTCATAAAAACTCCTTGAATTAATATATATTAATATAATATTGTGTGAATAAGTGGATAATTAATAAAAACTTATTTTTTAACCATATTTTATTGTCAAAAATGCATTTTTTAATAAAGTATTCCTGTGGATAACTTGCTAATTATTTTCTATTTCTAACTTTAAAGTTTCAATTGTTCTTTTAACTGAAGAATCTGCTTTTATTTGCGTTTCAAACTTTTTAAATGCATTTAAAATAGTACTATGATCTTTATTAAGTATTTGACCAATTTTAGTTGAAGAATAATCTAAAATAATTTTTATTAAATTAATTATCATGTGACGAGCAATAACAACATTACTTCTTCTAGTTTTAGAATAAATTTCTCTAGAATGAATTTGGTAATATTTGCATACTCGCTCAATAATTTCTTCTGGCGTAATTTTTTTATTAGGAGCCACAAAGTCTTTAAAGGCGTTTTTAACAACATTAAAGACATAATCAGAATTTAGAATTTCTTTTTTATAAAATTTTAATTTGCTAATAGCCCCAATCAGACCCCGAATTGAGTCCGAATGACCATTAATAATAAAATTTACGCTTTTTTCGTCAAATAAATTAATGTTTAATCCCTCTTCTTTGTTTAAGATTTCAGTAAAAACCTTGCGAAAATCATTTTTATTTGGCTTTTGGATTTTTGTTTGAATTCCTGAACGCAAGCGAGTAATTAAGCGTTCTTCAAAAAGAGGAGTAATGTCTTTAATTTCAAATTCTGAAGCAAATACAGTGAGCTTATTTAACATCATACGCTTATCAATAACATTAAATAAAAAATTCTTAGTAGCTATTTTTTTACCTTCAGCAAAAATTTGAAAATCATCAAAAACAATTAAATGAACGTTTGAATAATATTTAAGAATTTTAGAAATCTTATCTTGATCGTTTTCTTTGATTAAATTTGAAATATAAGTAGAAAAGTTAAATGGACTAATATAAATACAAGTATTTGATTTTTTATAAGCCTTAAATTCATTAATTAAAGCTGAAAGTAAATGTGTTTTTCCAAGTCCTGATTTTCCAGATAAATATAAAATATTTACACCAGTATCTTCATAAACAATTTTTTTAAAAATTTCTAATGCTTCTTGATTAAATTCGCTTTGAATATAATTTTCAAAAGTAAAATGAGTATTAATTTCTTCGTTTTGAATCTGAATTTTAATTGATTCTTTAATTCTTTTTTGATTAACTTTTATTTCTTCAATGTGCTTTTTATGGTCTTCTAAATTTGTGTTAATAAAGTCTCATACATATTCATTACCTAAAATATCTTTAACTGACGAATCTAGAGCTTGAGTTCATTCGTTTTTATATTTATCTAGATAATACTTTTCTAATGATAAATTACTAAAAATAATGTGTTTTTTTCACATTTAATAACTTTCATTTTTTCAAAAAAA